>NZ_JBQLIA010000001.1:0-276398 GCF_056034345.1 Marinococcus sp. LNSP9103-4
CGTACACCGCCGCGGTCATGCCGGCCGGGCCGGCCCCCGCGATAATCACATCATAAATCCGTTCTTCCGTCATAAAAGGCCACTCCCCTTATTTTAAATATCGCTCTCTTATGGCATTTATACTTATTGTATGGCAGCCGCTTTTTGGCGTCCAGTACTCTGCTTACTGCTGAAAATCGTCCTCTACCATTTCTTTTACCCTCTGGCCGGTCAGTATATTCTCTTCATATTCCCGGTAAAGCTGTTTCACTTCCGGATGATCGAGCTGACGGTTCTGTTTCCACCATTTTGCCGCCTGTTCCGTTTCACCGAGCAAATATAACGCCGCTCCGTGATAAAACGCAACCGATCCGCGTTCAATCACGAACCGTTTATGATAAAGACGGGCGTAACGGCAGGCATCTTCATAATAGCCAAGATACGTACAGACCGCACTGATCCAGTGAAGGGACTCCCGGTCGAGCGGAAGGATCGCTGTAAGCACATTCATCACTTCCTTCGAACGTTCATGCTCCCCTTCGCTTTCATACAATGCGGCAAGCTGACAGCTGGCCGGCACGTAAGCACCCTCCTGGTGCACTGTTTCCAGCAGCTTTACAGCCTGTTCCGTGTCTCCGCGGTGCTGGTGCAGCTTTGCCAGCTGATGGTAAGCGGCCCAATAATCAGGCTCCTGCTCCAAAAGCTCTTCAAATAGTTCCTGGGCTTCCTGCAACCGGCCTTTATCAGCTTTTTCCACTGCCCGTTCATAAATGGTCATGTCTCCCGGATGCTCGAGAAGGCCAGGCTCATTTTCTTTAATCATTTCGAGCAGTTCCTTTGTTTCCTCTGCAAAGTCGCCTTCCGGTGCGATCTTCATATAATAACCGGCTGTTTCCGCTGCTTTTTCAAAATTGCCCTGGAAGGCATAATTGTTGGCCAGAAAGAAGTAGCATTCGGAGCGTTCCGGCTCAATTTCTTTAAGCACCCGGTCGAGGATGTCGTTGGAGCGGTCAAACCGTTCCATGTCTGTATATATGGCAGCAAGCTGGCATTGAAACAATCCCTTGGAAGGTTCGAGCTCGACAGCTCTTTCCAAAAAGAGAACGGCACGCTTCAGGTGATTTTTCTGATAAGCCACCACGCCCCGCTGAAAGAAATATTCGCCTGACTGCAAGAAAGGAATAATTGCGTCTTCGTTTTTTTGTTTTGAGCCCAATTCCTTTCATCCTTCCTTCGTTTGTTTTTCTTTGTCTCTTCACGTTCCACATCAATTGTGACATTATAACACGCCCCCTGCTTCATGAAAACTCCTAGGAGCCCGCATGTTTTTTCAGCAGCCAGAGACGGCGCAGGAGGATGCGCAAAGAAAAAACCGCCCGGAGAGGACGGTTTTTTCTGCGGTCAGCCTTATTACGAACGATGTCTTTCTTCGAGAACCCGCAGCACATCATCAAGCGGAAGCTTCTGTTCCCGCAGCAGCACCAGCAGATGGTAAAGAAGATCAGCTGTTTCCCAGCTCAGTTCTTCGTGATCCCGGTTTTTGGAAGCAATAATAACTTCTCCGGCTTCTTCACCGACTTTTTTCAAAATTTTATCCACGCCCTCGGTAAACAAGTACGTTGTATAGGCGCCCTCTGGCATTTCTGCCTCACGGGTGGCTATGACCTGCTCGAGTTCATTAATAATCGCGAACCGCCGGCCGTCGGCTGACTGCTTTTCCTCCGACAGAAGCGAACGGGAAAAACAGCTGTAGTCCCCTTTATGGCACGCAGGTCCTTCCGGCTCTACAAGCACATTTAACGCGTCACTGTCGCAGTCATAGCGGATGTCTGTCACCTGCTGTTTGTTTCCCGAGGTTTCCCCTTTATGCCAGAGCTCCTGGCGGGAGCGGCTGTAAAACCAGGTTTCTTTCGTATCGATTGTTTTCTGCAGCGATTCTTTGTTCATATAGGCAAGTGTCAGTACCTCTTTACTGACAGCATCCTGCACTATGGCCGGAATCAGGCCTGCTTCATCAAATGTTAGTTCGTCGACGTTCATCGTACTAAGACTCCTCTCTCCCGGATAAAAGCCTTCACTTCTTCAATCGATGTCTCTTTATAATGAAAGATTGAAGCCGCGAGTGCCGCATCCGCCCCTGATTTTTCAAATACATCCACAAAATGTTCTTTGGCTCCGGCGCCACCGGAGGCGATAACAGGCACGTCCACTGCTTCGCTGACCGTTCGTGTCAAAGCCTCATCAAAGCCAGTCTTGGCTCCGTCCTGATCCATACTTGTCAGAAGAATTTCGCCGGCTCCGCGGGCGGTGACTTCCCTCGCCCACTCGACGACTTCCCAGTCGGTCGGCGTGCGGCCGCCGTGAGTATAAATTCTCCAGGAGCCGAGTGCCTCATCGTATTTTGCATCAACCGCCACAACAATACATTGGGAGCCAAAATAGGTAGACCCCTGAGTAATCAAATCAGGGTTTTTCACCGCAGCTGTATTGAGCGAAACCTTATCGGCCCCGGCACGGAGCATGTTGCGCATATCATCGACCGAGCTGATGCCGCCGCCGACCGTAAAAGGAATCGCGATGCTTGCTGCTACCTGTTCCACGACATCTATCATCGTTTTCCGTCCTTCATGCGAAGCGGAAATATCAAGAAAGACAAGTTCGTCCGCCCACTGCTCATCATAAAATGCAGCGAGTTCCACCGGATCACCGGCATCCCGCAGTTCCACAAACTGTGTGCCTTTCACGACCCGCCCTTCTTTCACATCCAGACATGGAATAATCCGTTTCGTAAGCATTACTGTACCTCCTTCACGGCTTCTGCCACATCCACTTTGCCGGTATATATCGCTTTTCCGACAATGACACCTGCTATCCCTTTATCCCGCTTCTCCGCAAGATTCCGGACATCCTCCATCGTGCCGATTCCGCCGGAAGCAATAACATTTACGCCGGTCGCTTCTGCGAGCTGCTTTGTCGCCTCGACGTTCGGTCCAGTCATCGTCCCATCGGTGGAAATGTCGGTGAATATAAATGTCTCCGCCCCGTGGGCTGCCATTTCCCGGCCAAGCTCAACGGCTGTTACCTCCGAGGTGTCGAGCCAGCCGTTGACGGCTACGTATCCGTCTCTGGCATCAAGACCGATAGCGATACGGCTGCCGTGCTTTTCGAGCATATCCCGGGCAAATTCCGGATACTGCAGGGCAACACTTCCAAGTATCACCCGGTCCACGCCGTTGGATAAGTAATAGTCCACATCCTCTTCGGTTCGGATGCCTCCGCCGACCTGGATACGTACATCAAGCTCCCTCGCGGCACGAACGACGTGGGCATGATTGATGCGTCGTTTTTCTTTTGCACCGTCAAGGTCGACCATATGAATCCAGGAAGCACCCGCCTGTGCAAATGAAGCAGCCATTTCAAACGGCGAATCCCCGTAAACGGTCTCCTGATTGTAATCGCCCTGAAAAAGACGGACACAGTTGCCGTCCCGGATATCGATGGCGGGGTATACAATAAAATCACTCATGAGCTCCGCTCCTTTCACGGACAATCGCCCCGAAATTTTTAAGCATGCCGATGCCGACTGTGCTGCTTTTTTCCGGATGGAACTGCGTGCCCATGACTTCACCGCGGCCAACCACCGCCGGCACTGTTTCGCCGTACTCGCTTGTCGCAATTAAAACGTCCGGGTCGGCGGTTTCTATCACGTAGGAATGCACAAAGTACGCATGGCCTTCCTCCACATTTTTCAAAAGCGGATGGTCCGGCTGATGAAACTTGAGCGAGTTCCAGCCCATGTGCGGCACCTTCAGCCTTCTTCCCTGGCTGTCTTTTCCGGAAAAGCGGCGGGCATACCCCGGAAGAAACCCGAACCCTTCTGTTTCCCCGTGTTCGTCGCTGCCTTCAAACAACAGTTGCATTCCAAGGCAGATACCAAGCAGCGGCTTGCCATCAGCCGCCCAGTGTTCAATAAACTCAAACTGCCCGTTTTCCCGGATTAAATTCATGGCATCCCGAAAAGCACCGACACCCGGAAGAATCAAGCCGTCCGCTTCCGCAAGCTCCTCTGTGTGCTCGGATACAAAATAAGGAATATCCAGTCGTTCCAGTGCTTTTTTTACACTGTACAGGTTGCCCATGCCGTAATCGATGATTCCTATCACAAGCGCTCCACTCCTTTTCTTTACAGCATTCCTTTGGTTGAAGGAACGCCTTTCACTCTTGGGTCCAGCTGGGTAGCTTCATCAAGAGCCCGTGCCATCGCTTTAAATACCGCTTCAATAATATGGTGAGTATTGTGTCCGTAATGGACGACTACGTGGAGGTTCATCCGGGCTTCCACCGCGAATTTCCACAAAAACTCATGGACGAGCTCGGTATCAAATGTTCCTACTTTTGCTGCCGGCAGCTCCGCCCGGAACTCCAGGTGCGGACGATTGCTTAAATCCACAATGACCTCTGCGAGCGCGTCGTCCATCGGAATTTTAGCATGACCATAGCGGCGGATGCCCTTTTTATCGCCGAGCGCCTGTCCGAAGGCTTCCCCGAGGCAGATGCCGATGTCCTCAGTTGTATGGTGGTCATCCACCTCCACATCCCCCTCAGCCTGTACATCAAGGGAGAAATGGCCATGCTTTTTAAACAGGTCGAGCATATGGCTCATAAAGGGCACATTCGTCTGTATGACCCCGTCCCCTTCGCCGTCGATGCCAAACTGCAGGCGGATGGACGTTTCACCCGTTTTTCGTTCGACGCTTCCTGTACGTTCTGCCATTCTACTTCTCCCCCTTCCGGATATCCACTGCGCGCGCGTGTGCTTCAAGGCCCTCAATCCGGGCAATCGCAGATATATATTCCCCATTTTCCTCGAGCGCTTCTTTACTGTAGGAAATCACGCTGGATCGTTTTACAAAATCATCGACACCGAGCGGACTCGAAAAGCGGGCCGTCCCGCTCGTCGGAAGCACGTGATTCGGGCCGGCAAAATAATCGCCGACCGCTTCGGCACTGTATGGCCCTAAAAAGACAGCCCCTGCATGACGAATGGAGCCGAGCAGGTTATCCGGCTGGGCGGTCATGATTTCCAGATGCTCCGGTGCAAGCCGGTTCACAGCTTCTACTGCCTCCGCCATCGTTTCCGTTAAGTAGATGGCTCCGTGTTTATCAAGCGATTCCTGCGCAATCTTTTTGCGAGGGAGGTCTTCAAGCTGACGCTCAAGCTCTTCGGCCACTTTTTGCCCGAGCTCCTCCGAAGTGGTTACAAGCACAGCCGAGGCGAGCTCGTCGTGCTCCGCCTGGGAAAGCATGTCGGCTGCAATATAATCCGCCCGGGCTGTTTCATCAGCAAGCACGACAATTTCGCTTGGGCCGGCGATACTGTCAATCGCCACCTGGCCGAACACTTCGCGTTTAGCCAGCGCTACGTAAATGTTACCTGGGCCGACGATTTTATCCACCTTCTGAATGCTTTCCGTGCCATACGCAAGCGCTGCTACCGCCTGCGCTCCTCCAATTTTCACGATATTTTTAATGCCAAGCTCATTGGCCGTGACGAGCACCATCGGATGAAGGCGCTGGTCCTCATCTGGAGGAGAGCACATCGTAATGCTTTTCACACCGGCAGCGATTGCCGGGATGGCATCCATCATAATGGTTGAAGGATATGCTGCCTTGCCGCCCGGTACATAAATACCGACGCGGTCGAACGGAATAATCCGCTGGCCGAGCATCGTCCCGTCTTCTTTTGTCACCATCCAGGACTGCCGGAGCTGGCGCTGATGAAAATCGCGGATGTTTTCAATCGCTTTACGGATCGCTTCGAGCTCTTTATCGTTCACCTGTTCATACGCTTCATCTATTTCTTCCTGTTTTACAAACAGCTCATCGAGTGTCACGCGGTCAAATATCTCGGTCAGCTCAATGAGTCCTTTGTCTCCATTTTCCCGCACCTTTTCGATAATGGAGTCGACCGATTCCCGCTGCTTTTCGGTTCCTCCTTCAATGGTGCGCTCAAGCGTTACTGATTTATCCAAAGGGGTCACGTTCATCATACCTGCTCTTCCACTCCTATCACCTCGGCAACACGCTCCACAAGATCATCAATAACAGTATCCTTCAGACGATAGCTTACCGGATTGACGATCAGCCGGGACGTAATCGGCACAATTGTTTCAAGCTCTATTAAACCATTCTCCTTCAGTGTCTGGCCGGTGGAAACGATGTCTACAATACGGTCTGCCAGACCGACAAGCGGGGCCAGTTCGATCGAGCCATTTAATTTAATAATTTCCACCTGTTCACCCTGCTGCTTAAAGTACTGTGTCGCCAGGTTTGGATACTTGGACGCCACCTTTGGATTTACATCGGATTTTTCATACTCTGGAAGCCCAGCTACTGCCAGGTAGCAGGCACTAATTTTCAGATCCAGCACTTCATACACGTCACGCTCTTCTTCAATCATCGTATCCTTGCCGGCAACCCCGATGTCTGCCACTCCGTGTTCAACATAGGTGGGCACATCCATCGGCTTTGCCAGGATAAAGCGCATATTTGCTTCCGGAGCGTCGACGATCAGCTTTCTGGATTCTTCAAACTCCGGAGGAATTGGGAAGCCGGCCTTACGGAGAAGCTGCACCGCTTCTTCGAAAATACGTCCCTTTGGCATCGCGATTGTCAGCCATTCATTCATGCGAAGCTCCCTCCTTCTTTTTTCCGATCATGGATACAACGTCTTCATAGGACTCGCTCAGCTGATCCACGTCCTCTACGCCGCGGATATCCTGAAGCACGACCCGTTTTCCGGTTTCGCGGAGTTTACGCGCCTGGTCCACCGCTTCCGGGCGGCGCTCCGGGCTGAACAAAATACATGTCTGGGAAGGCACAGCTCCGGTGAGGCCCAGGGCTTCAACGAGCAAATCAAGACGGAGACCGAATCCGACAGCCTGGGCCGGACGATTAAAATGCTGCAGCAGTTCATCATAGCGCCCGCCGCTTCCAAGCGGCACGCCCAGGTTGTTGCCGTAGCTTTCGAATACGATGCCAGTATAGTAGCTCATATGCATAAATAAGTTAAAGTCGAGCTTAATGTAATCAGACAGCTCGTAGTGTTCAAGCACCGTTTTAAGCTCCTGGAGTTCTTCGACTGCTTCCGTTGCCGCCGGCGTCTGAACCAGATTTAAAGCTTCGTCCAGCGTCCGCCAGTCGCCCCGCAGGCGCAGCAGGCTGTTCAGCTTTTTCTTATCCAGGGAGGAAAGCGGTAGATTTTCCACATGCTGGCGGTAGCCAACATAATTTTTTTCGTATAAAAACCTGCGCAGGTCATCAGCGCGTTCATCATTTCCGAGCACCTCTTCGAGCAGCGCATTCACGTACCCGACGTGCCCGACGGTAATTTGAAACGTGGTCAGCCCAGTTTTTCGCAGAGCTTCGATCATAAGGGAAACGACCTCTCCGTTCGCACTCGAAGTGCCGTCTCCAATCAATTCCACACCAAGCTGTTCAAATTCTGCCGGCCGTCCGGCCTCAAGCTGTTGCGCGCGAAAAACGTTAGTATGATAAGCCAAACGGATCGGAAAGTGCTGGTTCTGCAGACCGGAAGCTGTCACCCGGGCGATAGGCGCAGTCATATCCGGGCGCAGCACCAGCGTCCGCCCCTGCTGGTCGAGCAGTTTAAACAGCTGATGATCAAGAATCGCCGAAGCGCTCCCGACCGTATCGTAATATTCCAGGGTGGGCGTTTCGACGGGCAGATACCCCCAGCTTTCCCATTCATCGTTAATGACCCGTTGTACGTTCCGTTTTGTCTGAAAATATCCCGGAAGCGCATCGCGCATCCCGAGCGGCTTTTCAAACATAAAAAGCTTACTCATACTCTCTCTCCTTTTCTTTTCACGGTGCTTTAGTTCGCTAATGTACTAACAAAATAAAGAATAACCATAGTTTACACATCTTTTTTTACACCGTCAATTTTCCATTTCCGCTTTCATTGTAACAATATTTGCTGCCCTGTCAGCCTTTTCCGCCTCCAGGAAAACGAAAAGCCGGCTCCTTTGAAAGCCGGCTTGAAGCCTACGTTCTTATCCGCATCGGACTGCCGCCAGCAAAGGCCCGTGCCGGCACGTCTTTATGCACAACCGTTCCTGCTGCCACCACAGCCCGGTCTCCAATCGTCACCCCGGGCAGAATAGTCACATTGGCACCGATCATGACCTCGTTTCCGATTACAATGTCGCCAAGGCGGTATTCATCAATTAAATGCTCGTGTGTTAAAAGCGTCGACTGATAGCCGATAATGGAATTGCTGCCAATATGGATTTTCTCGGGAAACATGAGATCCGGCATGACCTTGTACGCAAGCGCCGTTTTTTCACCTATTTCCATTCCAAGCAGCTGCCGGTAGATCCATCTTTTCACAGATACAAAAGGTACAACCCGGGAGGCTTCAATAACAGCTGTATTTCTGAATGCCTTCAAAAATGGAACCGTCCGGTACATCTGCCACAGAGCATTGGTATTATTGCCCGGGAAATAACGATCTGTTTTTCTCATTCTTTTGTTTCTCCAACAATAGCGAGCAGATCGCTCATCCGGGTGAGCATCCAGTCCGGTTCATAATTTTTCAGAAACGATGCACCTTTGATGGTCCATTCCACTCCCGCTGTGTGCACCCCGGCATTTTTCCCTGCCAGAATATCAAACTGGCTGTCCCCAATCATAATGGTCTCCTCCGGGCGGGCATTCAGCTGTGTCATCGCTTTTTGCAGCGGTTCCGGGTGCGGCTTGGGGTTTTCCACATCATCCACCGTAATGAACGTAGAGAAAAAAGGAAGCAGCCCCAGCATATTGGCTCCTTTAACCGCAGCTTCCTTCCGCTTCGTTGTCACAATGCCAAGGGAAAAGCCGCGCTCGTACAGCATTTTGATAGTGTCGTATACTCCGTCATATTCCCGGACGAGCGTTTCATGGTTCGCCAGGTTATGGGAGTGATACGTATCAATCATCTGTTCCACCTGGCTCGGATTGCTGCTGATGCTTGAAAAATTATCCGCCAGCGGCACCCCGATCCAGCTGATGATGTCATCTCTGCTGTATTGGTCAGGAGCGTAGTATGTCAGCACATGTTCATATGAAGAAATGATCAAATCATTTGTATCAATCAGCGTGCCGTCTAAATCAAACAGCAGTGTATTCCATCTGGTCATGATGCTTCCCCTTTCGCTTACATCCTTATATGCCGGGACCGTCTTTACTTAAGTATCTTGCTTTTGCAAGGCCGGCCTGCCTGCGGTATAAAATCAGACTCACGGCTGCTACGATCAAAAGCACCGAAATTAACTGCGCCACCCGGATCGTATCAAACAGCATTAAGCTGTCGGTCCTCATCCCTTCGATAAAAAAGCGTCCGAAGGAATACCAGATAACATATGTTAAAAACAGCTCCCCGCGGCGGAGGTTAACCCGGCGCAGCCCTAAAAGCAGTAAAAATCCCGCGATATTCCAAAGCGATTCGTACAAGAACGTGGGATTATAGTAAGCTCCCTCAATATACATCTGATTAATAATAAATTCCGGCAGCTGCAGCCCCTCCAAAAACGAACGGCTCACTTCACCGCCGTGGGCTTCCTGGTTGATAAAGTTGCCCCAGCGGCCGATCGCCTGCCCTAAAATAATACTCGGCGCGGCAATATCAGCCAGCTTCCAGAAAGAGACGCGTTTGATTTTCGAGAAAACGATGCCCGTGAGCACGGCGCCGATCAATCCGCCGTGTATCGCAAGACCGCCTTCCCATACGGCCAGAATACTGCCTGGATTCTGAACATAGTAATCCCACTCAAAAATCACGTAATACAACCGGGCGCAGATAATCGAAATCGGTATGGCAAAAATGAGCAGATCCGCGAAAATATCTTCCGGGAGCCCACGTTTTTTTGCTTCGTAGGAAGCTAAAATGTACCCAAGCAGAGCGCCCAGGCCAATGAGAATCCCGTACCAGTAAATAGGCACAGACCCGACTTCAAAGGCAACCCGGTCGATCGGCTGTATCGATGAATAAATCATATCCCCTGCCACTCCTGACTGCTAAATGTGTAATCGTTAAAACTCTTCTTTATCACCGTCGTCAATCATCTGTTTTAACCGGTCCGAAAACTGCTGGGCCGTGTTCACGCCCATCCGTTTCAGCCGGAAGTTCATCGCCGCTACTTCAATAATAACAGCGAGGTTCCGTCCCGGCCGCACCGGAACAGTCAGCTTCTGAATTTCGGTATCGAGCACCTGAAGCGTCTCTTCATCAAGACCGAGCCGGTCGTACGCTTTTTGTTCATCCCAAAGCTCAAGATGAATCGTCAGCGAGATGCGCTTATACGGACGGACGGCACCTGCCCCAAACAGCGTCATCACATCAATAATGCCAAGGCCGCGGATCTCAAGCAGGTTCTGGATCAGCTCGGGCGCCGTGCCGACAAGCGTATCGCCGTTCTGCTGGCGGATTTCGACAGAATCATCCGCTACAAGCCGGTGACCCCGGCGCACAATATCGAGCGCCGTTTCGCTTTTTCCGACACCGCTTGCCCCGGTAATCAGCACGCCGATGCCGTAAATGTCCACCAGAACACCGTGCATGGCTGTGGATTTGGCAAGTTTGGTGTCGAGGTAGTTCGTCAGCTGGCTGATCAGCTGTGTGCTTGGCAAATGTGAGCGCATGATCGGCACCCCGGTCTTTTCCGCATTTTCAATCAGCTCCGGCGGAGCCACCAGTCCCCGAGAGATGACAATACCCGGAGTATCGTATGTACACAGCTTTTCCATGCGTTCCTGCTTTTCTTCGTCCTGAAGCTGTTGAAAAAAAGAAAGCTCTGTGCGCCCGAGCAGCTGCAGCCGCCGGGCCGGATAATATGTAAAAAAACCAGCCATCTCTATTCCCGGACGGGAAATATCGCTCGTGGTTATCGCCCGGTACAGCCCTTCTTCCCCGGCAAGAAGCTCTAATTGAAACCGCTCCTTTAAATCCGTTGCTGTCACTTTTGCCATCGTGCTGCCTCCCTCAAAAATCGCTCTGTTATATCGTGAATACGTTTGCTTTCTCTACTTCGTACGTTGTTATTGTAGCACGTTTTCAAAAGAAGATGGAACCTGCTCCGGAGGATTTCAATTTCACTGCTGCACGAAAAAGACCCGCCAGCAGGCGGGCCATTTTTAACTTATTATAATTTTTTCCCGGTTTCCGGAATACCGTCACGTTTTTCTTCCGCTCAGCGGGTTCACGAAAAGATTGTACATCAGCATATTTAAAACAGCGATCACTACAGCAGCAAGAAAAGCCATGCCAAAGCCGGACATGTTAAAGGCTTCTCCCATTACCGCTGATGTAAGCATCAGCATCAGCGCATTGATCACAAAAATAAACAGGCCGAATGTAACGACAGAAAGCGGGAGAGTGAAAAAAATTAAAAGCGGGCGAATCACGAGATTGATCAGCGTCAACACCAAACCGGCTGCAATAGCTGCCCCAAAGCCGTCAATAGTAAAGCCGGGGAAAAACCCGGCTACTACCATTAATGCAATAGTGTTAACAATAAAAGGTACTAAACAGCCCATTAGGAGACGGCATCCTCTTCATCAGGGAGCAGCACGGCTAATACGAGATAAATCAGAAGTACCCAGGAGGTGACGGGTAAAATAACCAGCACCACACTGATAATCCGTATTAAGGAGGAATCCCAGCCGAGGTAATCTGCCAATCCACCGCATACGCCTGTCAATTTCCGGTCTTCACGGGATTTATACAACTTCTTTTTTGCCAACCTGATCACCCTTTCAGTTTTTTATTCATGATCCTGCACGGTTATGGCACCAGTTTTTGCCGAAGCCTCCAGTCTCAGCGTTGGAGTCGAATCCGGATTGGATACAAACTGATAATACTTTTGCATGAATTCGCTTTTTTCTTCTTTCACTTCGATGTTGTCGAGCAGGCACTTGTAGTTCCCGACGTTTGTGCGGAGTACACCCTCCGTCCGGATGTCCCGCGGCGTAATCACCTTGATGCTCCCCGTTGTAGTGGAAAGAAGCGCCCGGCTCCTCTCACTCAGGGACGTGTACCGGGCCGTAATCGCCCCGTTCAGCGCCTCTGCTTCAATATCTGAAAGCGATCCGTCATAATGAATCGAACCGTTCCATGTTTTGACGTCGGCGCTGCCGATTTTACCTTCTTTCAGCTCCACTGACCCGTTGGCTGTCTCCACTGCCAGATAGCCGGCAGAAGCATGCAGCACTGTAATTGCCCCGTTGCTTGCTTTGACGTACAGATTATCTGTCTGAACTCCGTCGATCCGGATGTCTCCGTTAAACGTCGATACATCCATTTTGTCCATCGATTTTTCCGGCACATAAACGACCGCCTGGACTTTATAGTTGCCGGACCTTGAAGCAAAGCGGAGCTTCCCGCTCAGGGAGTCAAAATCAGTTCCTTCGATGAACTCACGGCGGGCTGCATCTTCACTTTCCTCGGTATAGGCTTTTACCTGGCAGGCAACACGGATAGTGCTGCCCTCCCACTTCTGACAGATAAGGCTTCCGTTTTGAATAAACATGTCGAGCGAGCGAATGTCACTCTCATCATGTTCAAACGTATGCTGGAAGTCTACGGCTGGGCCGAAATTAAAGTCGAGGTCAAACCGTTTGACGCGGTCAAGCGCATGATCAAAAAAGCCGGAGAGCATCGCAAACGGGTCCTCCTTGCTTTTTCTTTTCTGGCTGCCGGCTGCTTTCTTATCTGTCCGGTAGGCGCCGCTTCTCCGGGATTCGGAGGAGCCGCCTTCCCCTTGTTCCCTGCTGTCTGCCTGGGGACCGGACGATGCGCCTGATCCTTTGGCCCGGAGCAGTCGTTCTCCTTCTTCAAGAGAAATAATACCGTCTTCCATCATTTTCAGTATTCGCTGACGTTCTTCATCCATTTCATGTTCCTCCTTAGGTAATATATCAGAACCGGTACATGGACTTTTTAGCCTTCTGCTTCCTATTACATACGAAGAACAGTGGTATCCGTTTCAGTCGATTCTTCTATGATGAAGGGGTATGGGCAGCCTGCTCCGATGCTTCCCATTGCCTGGCCATGCGCTCCCGCTCTCTTTCAAGTACGGGCTTTAAATAATAACCTGTATAGGAAGCCTTTGACTCCGCTACTTTTTCCGGCGTGCCGGTAGCCACAATTTTGCCTCCGCCTGCTCCGCCTTCCGGACCGAGATCAATGATGTGATCCACTGTTTTAATGACGTCGAGATTGTGCTCGATGATTAAAACAGTATCGCCATTATCCACGAGCCGCTGGAGCACCTTCAGGAGCCGGTCGATATCATCCACATGGAGACCGGTCGTCGGCTCGTCGAGGATATAAAGGGATTTGCCCGTGGAACGGCGGTGCAGCTGGGAAGCAAGCTTTACACGCTGGGCTTCCCCGCCTGAAAGTGTCGTTGCCTGCTGTCCTAGTTTTATATACCCTAAACCAACGTCATATAACGTTTGGATTTTGCGCCGGATTTTTGGAATATTTTCAAAGAAGTCCACTGCTTCTTCCACAGTCATTTCAAGTACATCAGCAATGTTTTTGCCTTTGTATTTGATTTCGAGCGTTTCACAGTTGTAGCGCTGACCGCCGCACTCTTCACAGGTGACATAAATATCCGGAAGAAAATGCATTTCTATTTTAATAATACCGTCGCCTTTACACGCTTCACAGCGTCCGCCCCGGACGTTGAAGCTGAAGCGCCCCTTTTGGTAGCCGCGGATTTTCGCTTCATTGGTCATCGCGAATACCTCGCGGATATTATCAAATACCCCCGTGTAGGTCGCAGGGTTTGAACGCGGCGTCCGGCCGATCGGCGACTGATCGATATCAATCACTTTTTCAAGCTGATCGATACCTTCCACGCTTTTGTGTGCGCCCGGCTTCTGTTTACCGCGGTGAAGCTTCTGCGAAAGCACCTTGTATAAAATATCGTTGATCAGCGTACTTTTTCCGGAGCCTGAGACACCGGTAATCGCACTCAGCAGGCCGAGCGGAATATCCGCATTCGTACGCTTCAAATTGTTTTCGACCGCTCCTTTTACCTTCAGCCAGCGGTCGGAGGGCTTACGCCGTTCTCCCGGAAGCGGAATAAATCGTTTTCCCGCTAAATACTGACCGGTCAGGGAGGCGTCGTTTTCCTTCAATTCCTCCGGTGTGCCCTCTGCGATAATGTGACCGCCGTGGCGGCCGGCCCCGGGTCCGATGTCAATGATATGGTCGGCAGCAAGCATGGTGTCCTCGTCATGTTCAACGACAATCAGCGTGTTTCCAAGATCTCGCATGTTCTGCAGCGTCTGTATCAGCCGGTTGTTGTCCCGCTGGTGAAGGCCGATCGACGGCTCGTCGAGAACGTAGAGGACACCCATCAGCGCCGAACCGATCTGGGTAGCCAGCCGGATGCGCTGAGCTTCCCCGCCTGACAGCGTGCCAGCAGAACGGCTCAGGGTTAAATAATCGAGACCAACATTAATGAGAAAGCCGAGCCGTTCATTGATTTCACGCAGAATCAAACGGGCGATCTCCATTTCTTTTTCCGTTAGATCGATGTTTTCGACATACGTATACGCCTGCTGTATGGAAAGGTCCGTCAGCTCTCCGACGTGAATATTTCCAAGCAGCACAGAACGCGCCTCAAGGCTCAGGCGGTGGCCTTTACAAGTCGGGCACTGCTTGTTGCTCATATACTGCTGCATCTGCTCACGGGTGAAATCCGATCCGCTCTCACGATAGCGGCGGGAAACGTTGTTGAGCACGCCTTCAAAATAAATCTGGCGCTCCCGGACCTGGCCGCGTTCATTTTTATGACGGAAGGTTATTTTCTGCTGGCCGTTGCCTTCGAGCAGTATTTCCTTATGCTCTGCTGAAAGATCTTTAAATGGCGTGTCCATATCAATATTAAAGTGATCGCAGGCCGAGCGGAGCAGCTGCGGATAATACTGGGAGCTGATCGGCTCCCATACAGCGATGGCATGCTCCCGGAGCGTCCGGTCCGGATCCGGAACTACAAGGTCACTGTCCACTTCGAGCTTGCTGCCAAGACCATCACATGTCGGGCAGGCGCCGTATGGACTGTTAAAGGAAAACATTCTCGGCTCAAGCTCCCCGATCGAAAATCCGCATTCCGGGCAGGAGTGATGCTGGTTGAACCGCATTTCCTTTTCACCGACAACATCAATCAGCACCTTCCCCTCCCCGAGTTCGAGGGCCGTTTCCAATGAGTCTGCGAGCCGGGACTCCATCCCTTCTTTAATGACAACGCGGTCCACCACGGCTTCAATATCGTGCTTTTTATTTTTTTCGAGCTTGATTTCTTCTCCGACGTCGCGCATTTCTCCGTCCACGCGAATACGCACCAGCCCTTTTTGCTTCAGCTGGTCCATCACCTTCACATGCTCTCCCTTTCTGCCGGCAATAACCGGAGCGAGAATCTGCATTTTCGTCCGTTCGGCATAAGCCATCATCTGATCGACCATCTGGGAAATGGTCTGGGAGGTGATCGGCACATGGTGGTACGGACAGTAAGGCGTACCAACCCGTGCAAATAAAAGCCGCAGGTAGTCATAAATTTCCGTCACGGTGCCGACTGTGGAGCGCGGGTTCTTGCTCGTCGTTTTCTGGTCAATCGATATTGCCGGAGACAGTCCTTCAATGGAATCAACGTCCGGCTTTTCCATCTGCCCTAAAAACTGGCGGGCATATGCGGACAACGATTCGACATACCGGCGCTGCCCTTCAGCATAGATTGTATCGAAGGCAAGCGAAGATTTCCCGGAGCCGGATAATCCAGTCATGACGACCAGTTGGTCCCTCGGAATTGTCACGTCAATATCTTTTAAATTGTGGGACCTCGCCCCCTGAATCTTAATGTTATCTGCTGCCATTCGTTGGTCATCCTTCCGCTTTAAGTTCTAATACCATATCGCGCAGTTCCGCTGCGCGTTCAAACTGCAGGTCTTTGGCCGCCTGTTTCATTTCGTCTTCCATTTGGTCGATTACTTTTTTCCGCTCCGACTTGCTCATTTTATCGAGAGCCGGTTTATCAATATCGGATGAATCCTCTGAGCTGACCGTTGCCTGGATCAGGGCAGGGATTTCTTTCTGGATCGTTTTTGGTGTAATGCCGTATTTTTCATTATGCGCTATCTGGATCTCGCGGCGACGGTTCGTTTCACTGATCGCCACATCCATCGACCGCGTGATTTTGTCTGCGTACATAATAACATGCCCGCGGTCGTTCCGGGCAGCACGGCCCATCGTCTGGATAAGGGAGCGTTCCGCGCGCAGAAAGCCTTCCTTGTCCGCATCCAGAATACCTATCAGCGACACTTCCGGAATATCGAGCCCTTCCCGGAGAAGGTTAATGCCGACCAGAACATCAAACTGGCCGAGGCGAAGCTGGCGGATAATATCGATCCTCTCGAGCGTTTTAATATCCGAGTGCAGATATTTCACCCGGATGCCGAGCTCTTTTAAATAGTTGGTCAGATCCTCCGCCATTTTCTTGGTGAGCGTCGTTACGAGCACCCGCTCGTTTTGCTCCCGGCGTTCATGAATTTCGCCGATCAGGTCATCGATCTGTCCTTCAATCGGCTTCACTTCCACGGTAGGGTCAAGCAGACCGGTCGGCCGGATAATCTGTTCGATAACTTCCGGTGCGTGTTCAAGCTCATACGGCCCCGGCGTTGCGGAAATGAACATCGCCTGGTTAATCCGCTCTTCAAATTCATCAAATTTCAGCGGACGGTTGTCCATCGCAGACGGAAGACGGAAGCCGTGATCCACGAGCACCTGCTTTCTTGCCTGGTCCCCGTTGTACATACCGCGCACCTGTGGAAGCGTAACGTGGGACTCATCCACCACGAGTAAAAAATCATCCGGAAAATAGTCAATCAATGTATACGGCGCATCCCCGGGGTTCCGGAAGGTCAAATGCCTCGAATAGTTCTCGATGCCGGAGCAAAAACCCATCTCCTGCATCATTTCAAGGTCGTAATTAGTCCGCTGTTCGAGCCGCTGCGCCTCAAGCTCCCGACCATTCGCCCGAAACTTTTCGAGCTGCTCCTGAAGCTCCTGCTGAATATTTTTAATGGCACGCTGCATTTTTTCTTCCCTTGTCACAAAGTGGGATGCGGGGAAAATTGCAGTATGCGAGCGTTCACCGATAACCTCGCCGGTCAGGGCGTCCACTTCAGTGATACGGTCGATTTCATCGCCAAACATTTCAACACGAATGCAATGCTCGTCTCTTGAAGCCGGAAAGATTTCAACGACATCGCCGCGCACGCGAAACGTCCCGCGCACGAAATTAATGTCGTTACGTTCGTATTGAATGTCTACGAGCTTCCGAAGAATCTGGTCCCGTTCAATCTCCATGCCGGTCCGGAGCGAAAGCACCAGGTCCCGGTATTCCTCCGGAGAACCGAGGCCGTAAATGCAGGAAACACTGGCGACGATAATAACGTCCTCCCGCTCAAATAAGGCGCTCGTCGCCGAGTGCCTTAGTTTATCAATTTCATCGTTAATACTCGCGTCTTTTTCAATAAATTGGTCCGTCTGCGGTACGTAGGCCTCCGGCTGATAGTAGTCGTAATAGCTCACAAAATATTCCACCGCATTGTTTGGAAACATCTCTTTAAATTCATTATATAACTGCCCCGCCAGTGTCTTATTGTGCGCCATGACAAGCGTCGGCCGGTTCACTTCTGTTAACACGTTGGAAACGGTGAACGTTTTGCCGGTCCCTGTCGCTCCAAGCAGTGTCTGGTATCTTTTGCCGTCGCTCAACCCTTGAACCAGCTTTTCAATCGCCTGCGGCTGGTCGCCCGCGGGGTTATATTTATTCGCCAGTTCAAATGTTTCGTTCATATTAGTCCCTCACTTCCTGTCTGCGTTCCGGTCATATGTCTATTTACTATACCACATGAAGATTGGAAAGAAACAACATAAAAACGAACGTATATTCGCTATTATTATTGTACTCCACTCCCCGGCAATTGCAAAGAAAACGACACCCCTCCTATACCATAAAAAAACAGAACCCGGCAGGGGGGTTCTGTTTTACTGGGCCGTATGCATGCTTTCCGGTGCTGTTCGTTCTTTATTAATCATCAATATCCCAAGCTGATGGTGCTGATTACTGTAAAGCGCCGCCTGTGCCTGGCGGAGCTCTCCGTTAATATCCTCCACATCCAGCCGGCAATAGGCGGAATTTTTCTGCACCGCCCGGTACAGGCTCGCTTCATCATATACTTTTTCGCTGTTCACCCGCCGGATAACCTCGCCTGCTTTAATATGCATGCGGTCTGCCGGAGACTCCGGGAGCACAGCGAGCACGGATATTCCGTCTCCACGGAGCGTATAAAGAAAATTGCTTTTAGCTGAACTGCCGGCAGCAATGGTTACCCATTCCCGCAGCAAAATCAGGACAGCCGTAATTACCGGAATAACCCATCCGCTGTAAAAATAAGCAAGTGCTGCACCGGCGCCGGTAAGGACAGCAATTCGTACAACCCACCATCCGGCCGAACGCACCTGCACCGCTGCCAGACGGTCGAAGGTTTTCATCCGTATGCCGATCACTGCCGGCAGCAAAAGAAGGGAAAAAGCGGTTCCGCCCGGAAGCAGCGGCCACCAGCCTCCTGCCTCAACAGCGCTACCCGGGATAAACAGAAATACCGGGAGCATCCAGAGGCGGTGCGTGATCTGGCCTCCAATCGGCTTACCGCGGCGGCTGACTGTCCGTATCGGAGAAAAGAACTTTGTCCCGTTCCAGACAATCAGTATTCCTTCCGCAAGCGTGAGCACTGCGAGCCAGATCATCAGAGAAAAAGCATCAAAGCCGTTTCCGAGCCAGGCTGCATCAGAGAAAAACGGCACCGCAACCCCGGCAGCATCAAGTGCCAGAGCAGCTAAGAATGACGTCCCCCACACGTGCAGGGCGGTCAGCCAGCGGTGCAGACCTGATACTGCCAGCAGCGCACTGATCACTATTGCAAGAAGAACTGCACCCAGAGGCAGGGAGATGCCCGTAACAATGGTGACGACCGAGACAAAAGCAGCGATTACGATCGCCGGAATAACACTCATCGTCAATTCCATCAGCATTGGATACATTTTTGCCTGAAACATTTTACGTTCTCTTTTCACCCGAATATAACCAACCATAAGCATGGCTGCTACTGCTATGTAAGTCAGCGGGTTCAGAAAAAACCACGCTAACGCAGGACCAATTTCACCGATTATTTCCTGCATCCACTATTTCCCCCTTTTCTTTGGGCCGGGCAGAACCCGGCCACCGGTATCATCCAGCTTTCATTTATTGTTCTATGACTGCATCAAGCGCGCGCTGCAGCTGCTTATCATTGTCCCGGTTCTGGACATTTTCAAGCACAAAATCATTCAGCGCCTCTGCTGTTTCCGGCGTCAGCGTGCCAGTGGCTTCCAGACCTTCCTGTTCCTCCTGAAAATCCTGTACCGCCGCTTCGGTTTCTTCGCTGTAGTACCCGTCTTCACGTCCCGGATCGAAGCCGGCTCCTTTTAAGAGGGTCTGCGCAGTTGCAATATTTTCTCCAGTCGTATCCGGCTCCAGGGCTTCATCAATGGACAAAATAGAGGCCTGGAAATAGTCGGGCTGCTCCTGCTCAATGGTCGGCTCCACGCCTTCTTCATTGATCCAGTTTCCATCCGGTGTCAGCCATTTGGAAACAGAGAGCTTCACATCACTTCCATCATCCAGTTCCATTACCTGCTGGACCGTTCCTTTGCCGTAGGTGCTCTGTCCTACCAGCTCAAAGCTTCCGGACTCTTTCATTGCAGCTGCCAGAATTTCAGAGGCAGAAACGCTTCCCTGATCAATCACGCCGACCACCGGGTAGTCTTTGTTTTCCTCTAAGGATGAGGTCACCTCTGAGATCGTGCCTTCCCGGTCTTCAATCTCGACTACCGGCTCTCCGCCCGGAATAATCATGCTGCCGATGTCTTCCACCGCGTTCAAATATCCGCCCGGATTTCCACGGACATCAATTACCAGTCCGTCAATGTTTTCACTCTCCACCTGCTCGAGCTGGGTTTCGAATTCATTGGCTGTATTTTCAGAAAATGACGATACGTTCAGATAACCGATGCTTTCCCCGTCCTGCTCAATCACTTCGCCTTCTACGGTTTCGATCGGAATTTCATCGCGCTCCACTTCAACATTAAAAGGCTCCCCGCTTCCCCGCTGTACGGTGAGGTTCACGTTCGTTCCTTTTTCTCCGCGGATTTTCAGGACTGCTTCATTGAGTTCCAGGTTTTCTGTGCTTTCTCCGTTAATTTCCAAAATATCATCATTTGGCTGAAGCCCGGCGGCTTCTGCTGGAGAATCATCGATTGGAGAAACGATAGTTATCGCGTCCCCGGATTTATTTACTTCAGCTCCAATGCCTTCGAAGGACGACTCCAGTGACTGCGTGAATTCCTGTGCTGTGCTTTCACTCATGTAGCTGGAGTGAGGATCATCGAGTTCTCCGATCATTCCTTCGATAGCCCCCTGCACCAGCGCATCGTCATCCACTTCTGTCATGTATTCGGAGTCGATCAGATCATATACAGAACTGATTTTATTTAAGTCTTCTTCTGACACGTTTTCCGTTCCGCTGTCCGAACCGGATTCGGACAGTGCGGGCGAGGATGTCCCCGACTCTCCTCCCCAGACAGAAGCACCTACGGCCGCGCCTCCGGTCCCGGCTGCCGCTGCTGTGACCAGAATTGCTGCCGTCACTTTGATGTTTTTCTTCATCTATTTCACTCCAGCTTTATTAAAGTCATAACCAAACCATAGACTATACGAAAGAGGAATCAGCTGCACGAGCTGTTCCTCCGAATCGAAAACGACGAGCCGTCCCTGGGCGGTAAACAAACGCTCTGCGCTTTTCTTTAGTGTAGCATGAACTTCTATGGTTCTGAAACACAATGTTGGCGCTTCCGCTTTTTTACACAGAGTTGCCTTGATTCTCAAATCCCTGTCCAAGCACTTCTGAAGCGTTGCTCACAACCACAAAGGCCTCGGGGTCCTGCAGCTGGATCACGCGCTTCAGCCGGGTAACCTCCCCACGGTTGACGACGCACATCAGCACCGGACGTGCATCATTAGTAAAGCCTCCGCGTCCTTCGAGTTTGGTTACTCCGCGGTCCACTTCTTTTAAAATAGATTTGCGCACCGTTTCTTCGTGCTTTGTAATCACAAAAGCCACCTTGGCATAGCCCAGACCGGTCTGCACGACATCAATAGTTCTTCCGGTAACAAACAACGAAATAAGGGCATACAGTGCGAACTCCAGGCCAAATATGAACGCCGAGCCCGTAACGATCAGCCCGTCCATAATAAAGACTGAGGTACCTAGCGTCCCCCCGGCGTATTTATGAATAATTTGAGCTAAAAGATCCGTGCCTCCAGTCGAAGCACTCGCTCGAAACACCAGTCCAAGACCAAAGCCCACTCCGATTCCGCCAAACAACGCACCAAGCAGCGGGTCATCGATACCGATGTCCCAGTTCCTCGTGAAATAAACAATAAAGGGCAAAAACAGCGTCCCAATTATTGTTTTTGCCCCGTACTGGAGTCCACCAAGAAGCAGGAGACCGAGAATGAAAAGGAGAACGTTGGTGATTCCTATCGTTACAGCCGGTTCTACGTCCAGCGAAGCCTCCAGCAGAGTCGCAAAACCACTTACCCCTCCGGATGCGATCGAGTTCGGCAGTAAAAAAGCGTTATAGGAAATAGCCACAACGGCTGTTCCGGCAAAAATCTGAAACCCATTGACCCATTTCAACGCTGTTTTTGACATTGGTTTTCTTCTTCGATTTACCATTACACTTCCTCCTTTTGGTTTGACGTAAAAAGAGCCTGCGCGAACGCAGGCTGCTGATTTTGCCCTTTGTTATACTTTCATGCTTGCACGCAGGTACTCATCGATGAACGGGTCAAGATTGCCGTCCATCACTGACTGCGTGTTGCCCATCTCAACATTCGTGCGGTGATCTTTCACCATGTTGTATGGATGGAAAACGTAAGAACGGATCTGGCTTCCCCAGCCAATTTCTTTCTGTTCTCCGCGGATTTCATCCATTTCCTGCTGGCGTTCTTCAATCTGGCGCTGATACAGCTTCGCACGCAGCATTTTCATCGCCTGATCCCGGTTTTTCAGCTGGGACCGCTCGTTTTGGCAGGTGACGATGATGTTTGTCGGCAGGTGGGTAATCCGCACGGCGGAGTCCGTCGTGTTTACGTGCTGACCGCCGGCACCGCTCGCACGGTACGTATCGATTCTCAAATCCTCCGTCCGCACTTCCACTTCTACGGAGTCTTCCATTTCCGGCATGACTTCGCAGGAGACAAAGGAGGTATGCCGGCGTCCGGAGGAGTCAAACGGGGAGATCCGCACGAGCCGGTGCACGCCCTTTTCCGCTTTCAGGAAGCCGTAGGCATTGTATCCCTTAATCATCATAGTGACGCTTTTCAGGCCGGCTTCGTCCCCGGGAAGATAATCCAGGGTTTCCACCGTATAATTTTTCTTTTCTGCCCAGCGGGTGTACATCCGGAGCAGCATGGACGCCCAGTCCTGGGATTCGGTACCGCCGGCGCCGGGATGCAGCTCCAGAATGGCGTTGTTTTTATCGTACGGCTCGCTGAGGAGCATCTGCAGCTCAAAATCGTTAATGTCTTTTTTCAGCTGCTTTGTGCCTGATTCGAGCTCTTCTTTTAAATCTTCATCGTCTTCTTCCTTTACAAGCTCATAGGACACCTCGAGATTTTCGTGCTGTTCTTCGAGCTCGCGATAGCCCTCGGTAATATCCTTTAACGCATTGTTTTCATCAATAACTTTTTTGGAGGCGTCCTGGTCGTCCCAGAAGCCGGGGTGGGTCATCTTTTCTTCGAGTTCGCTTATGCGCTCCCGCTTGGCATCGAAGTCAAAGAGACCCCCTAAAGTCCGCTAATCGCTTAGCCATATTTTCAAGTTCGTTTCGAATTTCTGCCATATCCATGTAAGAAATCCCCTTTCTGAATGTAGGTGGCAAGGAAAAAGCCCGAAGCTAAGCACTTCGGGGCTTGTCCCTGCCGTTTTTCGTTTCTTATTACCGCTTATTCGGCACCGGCATTTTCCGGTTACCGTTTGCCGGAGCTGATTTCTTTTTGTTTTTCGGCTGCTCTTCTTCTGCTTCCTGTTCGTCCTGCCGCACTGCTTTTCCTTTAGCGACTTCCTGGCGCTGCAGGTTCTCTTCGTTCACTTCCGATTTGATTACGTACGTCGCTACTTCTTCTTCAATGGAGGCAATCATGTCTTCAAACATATTAAAGCCTTCGAATTTGTATTCCCGAAGCGGATCATTCTGGCCGTAAGCCCGCAGGTGAATGCCCTGGCGGAGCTGGTCCATCTGATCGATATGGTTCATCCACTTCCGGTCCACCGACCGGAGGAGCAGCACTTTTTCGAATTCACGCATGGACTCTTCGTCAAATTCCTGCTCCTTTGCTTCGTAGTTCCCTTTTGCTGTTTCCCATACCTTTTCGATAACTTCTTCCTGTTCAAGACCTTTAACGTCCTGCTCTGTCAAATCACCTTCATTCAGAACGGTCGTATTCAGGTAATGAAGCATGCCTTCCAGGTCCCAGTCCTCCGGCACCTGCTCCACCGGCGTGTAGGCTGCAACAATATTTTTCACTGTAGAATCCAGCATACGGAGCACGATGTCACGCAGATTGTCCGACTCGAGCACTTCCATCCGCTGGGCGTAAATAATATCACGCTGCTCGCGCATCACATCGTCGTACTGCAGGATCTGCTTCCGGGAGTCATAGTTGGCGCCTTCTACCCGCTTTTGCGACTGTTCCACCGCGCGGGTGACCAGCTTGCTTTCGATCGGCTGATCTTCACTCATTCCGAGGCGCTCCATCATGCTGCTCATATTATCAGAGCCAAACCGGCGCATCAGCTCATCTTCCATGGATAGGTAAAACTGGGAAGCACCTGGGTCTCCCTGACGTCCGGCACGCCCGCGGAGCTGATTGTCGATACGGCGGCTTTCATGCCGCTCGGTACCGATTACAAATAGTCCGCCAAGATCCGGAACATCGTCTCCGAGCTTGATGTCGGTACCACGGCCGGCCATGTTGGTTGCAATAGTGACAGCCCCGCGCTGCCCGGCATTTTCAATGATTTTCGCTTCGTTTTCGTGGTTTTTTGCGTTCAGGATGTTGTGAGGAACGTTTTTCTTTTTCAAGTACCGGGAGATCAACTCGGACGTATCAACGTTAACTGTACCGACGAGCACAGGCTGGCCGGTTTCGTACAACTCAGCAATCCTGTCGGCAGCCGCACGGAATTTCGCTTCCCGGGTTTTAAAAATCAAATCGGATTTATCTTCACGAACGACCGGTTTGTTGGTAGGAATCGACACGACATCCGTGCCGTATATATTTCGGAATTCCTCTTCCTCTGTTTTTGCCGTACCCGTCATACCTCCAAGCTTCTGGTACATCCGGAAGTAGTTCTGGAACGTAATTGAAGCGAGCGTCATGCTTTCCTTCTGCACCCGCATGCCCTCCTTCGCTTCAATGGCCTGATGCAGGCCTTCACTGTAACGGCGGCCAGCCATCAAACGTCCGGTAAACTGGTCCACGATGACTACTTTTCCGTCCTGCACCACATAGTCCTCGTCGCGGTGCATCGTTACGTGGGCTTTTAATCCCTGATTGATATGGTGCAGCAGCTGCACGTGCTGCTGATCGTATAAATTCTCTATCTGAAACGCTTTTTCCGCCCGGGTAACGCCTTCATCGGTCAAAAGCACCGTTTTGGTTTTTTCATCGATCGTGTAGTCCCGCTCTTCCTTCAGCCGGCTCACAAATACATTAGCCGCTGCGTAAAGCTTGGTCGACTGCTCCACCGAGCCTGAAATGATCAGCGGCGTTCTCGCTTCATCGATCAAAATCGAGTCAACTTCGTCGACGAGGGCAAAATGAAGCGGGCGCTGCACCATTTGTTCCTTGTACAGAACCATATTGTCCCGCAGGTAATCAAAGCCAAACTCATTATTGGTCCCATACGTAATGTCAGCCAGATATGCTTCCCGCTTCGCTTCTTTACTCATATCTTTTAAATTCAGGCCGACGTTCAATCCGAGGAACTGGTAAAGCTCTCCTAAAGTCTCGCTGTCACGCTTGGCCAGATAGTCGTTGACGGTAACAACGTGCACGCCTTTGCCGGTAATGGCGTTTAAGTAGACCGGCATGGTTGCGACCAGGGTTTTCCCTTCCCCGGTTTTCATTTCCGCGATATCGCCGTCGTTTAATACAATGGCACCCATCAGCTGTACGCGGAAGGGAGTCATTCCCAGCACACGTGTCGATGCTTCTGCTACAACCGCATAGGCTTCCGGCAATAGCTGTTCAAGCTTTTCACCCTGCTGATAGCGTTCTTTAAACTCTTCTGTCTTACGGGCAAGGTCTTCATCGCTCAAAGCCTGGATGTCTTCATAAAAAGCCTCTATTTTTTCCGCTTTTTTCTCCAGTTTTTTTACATATTTTTGGTTTGTATCTCCAATGACTTTCTTCAATAAACCTCTCATGGTTTAATCATCGTCCTCTCTTTCGTACCATCTAGCCGAAATACGATTGACGCGCATAGTTGTTTTAATTGATAGTAAGGGCTCGAAGCCTAATTTATCTGTCGTTTTACATATATAAATGAATCGTTGTATTTCTAAGCATCACCGTACATTTTAACAGTATTCCGCTATTGTTACAACGAGTACCCGTGCTCCCGGCAAAACTAAAACAAGCCCTGCGCATTACCCGCACAGGGCTTGTTGATTCATATAATTATTCTTCCGGCTCAATCAGGCCGTAGCGCCCGTCGCGGCGTTTGTATACGACTGATGTGTCACCGCTGACAGAGTTAGCAAAGACGAAAAAGTTGTGGCCGAGCATGTCCATCTGAAGGATTGCTTCTTCCGTATCCATCGGCTTTAAATTAAACCGTTTGGTCCGGACGATTTCAAGGCCGTCATCTTCCTCTGTCACTTCATCCGTTAGCGGAGCTTCTTTCACACCGCCATTAGCAATTTCCTCATTTAATTCTTCAATATTGGTTTTAAATACTTCCGATGTTTTGCCGTTTTGGCGGAACTTGCGATTTACTTTTGTTTTATATTTTCGAATCTGCCGTTCGAGCTTGTCCGTCGCAAGGTCGATCGCCGCATACATATCCGTATGCGTTTCTTCTGCGCGGAGCAGCAGCTGCGGCATAGGGATGGTCACTTCTAAAATTTTCTCACTGTTTTGAACTTCCATATTTACATGGACGTCCGCCACAGGGGTTGTATCAAAGTAACGTTCAAGCTTGCTCACTTTCTTTTCTACGTAACCTCGAAGAGCTGGAGTCACCTCTAAGTTTTCCCCGCGAATGTTAAAGTTCATCAAGTGAACCCCTCCTTATCGTTATGTGTCTACTTTCTATATTCCTTTTGCAGAATCCTTTTCAAACAACAAAATTTTTTTAAAAAGTGAAAAGAATGTGGCATAACAAAAGGGTCTCAGGACTTATGAAACAGATAAAACCCTTTTAAATGTAAGCGCTGGCTCAACCAAAAATTTCACATAAAAAAGCTGCGCCGGATCGTTCCGGCGCAGTCTGTATTTCTATTATAATCCCATTGAAATATATTTGGTTTCAAGAAACGGCATAATGCCCTGACGTCCGCCTTCGCGTCCGATACCGCTCTGCTTCCAGCCACCAAACGGCGCCTGGGCGGCCGAAGGGCCACCGTCGTTCCAGCCGACAATACCGTATTCGAGTCCTTCGGCAATTTTCATGCCCCGGGACATGTTTTCGGTAAAGAAGTACGAAGCAAGACCGAACGGCGTCGTGTTCGCGAGCTTGACACCTTCTTCATCACTGGTGATTTTCTGCACCGGTGCCACCGGTCCGAACGTTTCTTCGTGCATGATAATCATGTCATGGTTGACGTCACGGAGCACGGTCGGTTCAAAGTAATAGCCGCCGTCCTTTTCATAACCGTTACCGCCGGTTACAACTTTTGCGCCTTTATCGACGGCATCCTGCACGTGACGTTTAACTTTGTCGTATGCGTCTTTATCAATCAGCGGGCCGACCTTCACGTTTTCGTCCATACCGTCGCCGACCTTCAGGTCCTTGCATGCCTCCGCAAATTTTTCGACAAACTCTTCGTATACCTTTTCATCGGCATACACACGGTTGACGCAGATGCACGTTTGTCCGGACGCACGGAATTTTGAGGCCACGACGCCATTGACCGCTTTTTCGATGTCTGCATCGTCAAGGACGAGTGCAGGCGCATGACCGCCGAGTTCAAGCGACAGCTTTTTAATATCCTGGGCGCCCTGCTCCATCAAATTGCTTCCGACTTCGGTGGAGCCGGTAAATGTAACCTTACGGACTTTTTCGTTCGACATCAGTTCATTGCCAATCGCCGACGAGCTCTGGCCGGTAACCAGGTTGATAACTCCTTTTGGTACGCCCGCTTCTTCACATATTTCCACGAAACGAACGGCGGACAGCGGCGTATTCTTTGCTGGCTTCAGCACGATCGTGCACCCTGCGGCAAGAGCCGGTCCTACTTTACGGGTGATCATTGCCTGCGGAAAATTCCACGGGGTAATCGCGCCGACCACGCCGACTGGCTGGTGAATCACCATCAGCCGCTTGTTTTCCGAACCGGATGGAATGGTCTCCCCGTATACCCGTTTTGCTTCGTCTGCGTACCATTCAATAAAGGAGGCCGCATAGGCTACTTCGCCTTTTGCCTCCGCAAGTGGTTTACCCATTTCCTTTGTCAGCAGCTCGCCGAGTTCATCCTGGCGCTCCATCATGAGGGTGTGAATCTTGCGGAGAATGTCTGCCCGTTCGTACGCCGTCGTCTTCGACCAGGAATCAAACGCCTCGTGGGCGGCATTAATCGCTTCCTTCGTTTCCGCTTCGCCTGCGTTAGCCGTCTCTCCCACTACTTCTCCGTTTGCCGGATTCACGACATCAATGGTTCCTTCGTCTGCCTGTTTCCATTCACCGTTAATATATATTTTTCCAAACATACCATTATTACTCCCTTTCATGCGGAATGTGCATCGTTCGTTCTATACCCGCAATTCTCAATTATTATTCTGCTCATTTATAAATCAGACGCTCCCTATTTTAGAATAGGACACGGGCAGGAGCCCCTATTTCAAAATAAAGCCTAAAAGCGCGTCTCCCCTTGTATTCCGGAGCTCCGGAACATATGATAGTACCAGGCAGCAGCACTTCGGCTGCTTACTCTTCTACATATTTCCCCTTATACCTCTGACAGCAGCAACCTCCCACACTGTTCTGTCCGTCCGGGCGCCGCTCCCCTTGTCTAAGCGGCCGTCCCGGGCACCAGAAGCCCGGCATCCGCCGGGTTTCTTTCTTATGGTCTCCTGCTGCCGAGGGCACTTTCCACTACACAGTCCATATCTGTTCCACCCTCTCTGGAAAGCGGTGGAAGACAACCGTGAACGAGGTCTTATTCTTTTTTGTGTAAAAGTGTGGTATTCTTAAAAAATATGTAAAATGAATTTTAGATGGAGGTCGGAGGTTCCATGAGGAAGTCTTTTGGCGTACTTCTCGTTTCTTTAAGTCTCGTCCTTCCGATAGGATGTTCATCCATTGACAATGAACCAGATCCCACGGAAAACCAAGCTTCAGATGAGGAACCGGCTTCTGATGAGGTTCTTTCTGAAAGTATTGAATATATGCAGGAATTAGACCGTTATTCTATTAATATAAACATGAACCAGACCATCGGCCCGGCCCAGGAAGAGCCGGTTACCAATGAGCTCACCTCCCATGTGGAAGTCGGTACCGATCCGTTCGCCTATCATGAGTCTTCGACACTGCAGACGACCGAGCAGGAGCCCAAGGAAATCGAGCGCTACCTGACGGCCGAAGGCTTTTTTACGTATGATTCTGCAGAGGAAGAATGGATCAAGTATCCGGATGAATTCACCGGTGATTTGAGTGCTTCAAGTCAGTCCATCGGCGAACCATCGGCTGTGCTGGAGCTGATCGAAGCTTACGCTACAGATTTTCAAATGGACGAACAGGAGTCGGAATATGTGATCGAGGCGCGAGGGCGTTCCGATCAAATGCGTGAGCTCGTGAAGAGCACGGTTGGTTTCACCAATGAAGATTTTGACAACTTAATTGACGACATGCTGTTTGCCGGAAGCCTGGAAGATACTGTCTACACTATTACTATCGATAAGGACTCGATGCAGACTAAAAGCATTCAGGCAGATTTTAAAATTGCCATGAATAACAGTCAGACTCCGCAGACTGCTTCCTCCACTCAGTCCCTCACGTTTGCCTATGATGAGGTAAACAATGAGCAGACAATCAGTGCTCCTTCCAACGTCATCGCTACGGCGGAAGAGCTGAACTTTGAAAATCTGCAGGAGTGGGAGGAAGGTGAACGGTTCAGCCAGATTGAAGGCCAGAGTATTTCCGAGCTCATGTATCCGGACCGCCAGCCGGCGAATTGGATTATTGATCACGGCTCTCTGCCGACGCTTGAACAGAGGCTGGGGCTGCCGCCTCTTTCCGAACAGGGCAGCGACGAATAAATAAACAGGCAGGGAGCCGGCCCCCTGCCTGTTTATTTACGCGCGAGTGCTGTCACCCGCAGCTTCCAGCGTTCAAGCACCGGCATATATACCGAAGCAACGTATCGCATCTTTTCGGCGCTGCTCATCGCTTCTGCATCTATCAGGCCCCGCACTTCTTCCGTTGCCTGCTCGAAAGCTTCAAGATCCTGCTTCCATTCTTCCTCCTGTCCAAACAGATACGCCATCGTCACTGTCTGCGAGGAAAACAGCGAGGGCTCCCTGGTCGTGCTGTCGAGCAGCCGGTCTCCGTTTTCTTCAAACCCTTCCCGGTAAAAGCCTGTCACCTGTACCATACTTTCCTGCACCATCTGCAGCCAGTCGCTGTACTGCTCCAGAAATGTTGCTTCTGCCCTGCGGAGATGTTCGCTCATCATTACCTGCCCCTTTTTTTATCCTTTAAGCCGTTTATAACATAATCGAAGCACGCATACATAAAATAACCTTCAGGTCGAGGCCTGAAGGTTTTACGTATTAGTTTTTGCTGTCGAAAAAATAGGCTGAAGCCGTGGCGCCGGTTTGCTCATATTTTCCTATATGGCGGCGTTTTTGACGGCTTCCCTGCAGTTCCGTGCGGATCACCTGTTTCCAGCCGGCTAGCCGGTCGTCAATATAAAGATTCATTTTGACCGTCTCTTCCCCGAGCTGACGCTCGGCCTCTGACCATTCCTCTACTGGCGGCAGGTCCTTCAGCTGTCTGTCCCGTGCCTGCAGAAAAAGATCTACGCTCTCAATGTACTCATCCCTTGGCTGTTCATTCTCCGGCATGGGCTGCGCCACTTTCTTGTACAGCTCCCGGGTGGTGACATACAGTTCACGGATTACACTCATTATACCCGGCCGCCTTCACGGAAACGGCTCTCCCGGTCTTTTTGCATCGCCTGCTTCCATGTGTCGCGGAACTCTTCGACAAGTCCGTACACTTCCCGCAGAGCGTCTGTGTCATTACTGACATTCGCTTCGATCAGGCGGCGGTACATGTAGTCATACATCTGCATCATGCTGCTGCCAAGATCGCTGTCCGTTTTCAGCGTAATCATCAGCTCTCCGATAATGTTTTGGGCCCGAATCATCAGCTTGTTTTTTTCTTCAACCTTTCCCTCATTCATCGCCTTCTCCGCTTTTTGGAGAAATTTCAGGCAGCCGTTGTATAAAAGAAGCGTGAGCTCTCCCGGTGAGGCGGTCTGCATTGCCTGCTGCTGGTACGGATTCGTTTTGACCGGTGCCGGCTTCGGAGCAGGTGCTGCCTGTTTTGGCCTGAATGTTTTCTGCGGCTTCTCTTTATCCGGTGCAGTCGTCTGCTTCATTGCCTGCTGGTACATTGCCTGTGCCTGGTTAAAACTCATATGTTTTCTTCCTCCTCAAGAAGGTGCTGTTGTTACTGGCCGTTGTTCATAAACTGCATCAAATAGTTGGACTGCGAATTGGCCCGGCTCATCGCCTGCTCCATCGCTGTAAACTGACGGTAATACCGGTTTTCCACTGATGCCATCCGGTCCTCAAATTGGGCAATACGGTCGTCGATGTTTTCCATATTGCGGCCGAGCGTAAACTGGTGCGGAAGCAGCTTGCCTTTGTAGCCCCCGGCCCGTTCAGCAAGAGCGGACACGCCGTTGTCGAGCGTTTCCCTCATCCGGCGGGCAAGTCCCTGGGTTTCGGTTGTTGAGCCGCTCGCGGCAAACAGCTGGTACACCCCTTCACTGTCATCTTCAATCGCCTGGCGCAGCTTGTCTTCATCGATTTCGAGCTTGCCGTTGTCGGTGTAGCTCGAACTTGTCGTAATGCCGATCGAATAGAGCGTATTGTATGCTGAATCGGTGCCCCCCACCTGCTCGTACAAAAGCGAACGCATATTGTTCATCACATTCGAAATGGAGCTGTCGCTGCGGAGCAGGCCGCTGCGGGCTTTTTCTTCCCACATTTCGATTTCTTTTTCGCTCATCTCTTCTTTCTGCTCGTCACTGAGCGGCTTAAAGTCCCGGTTTACCTTTTCGTTCAGCTTCCCGTTCACGTCTTCAACGATCTTATTATACTCTTCAACAAATCCTTTAATCGTGTCCATGACACCATCGGTATTTGTATCCGATCCAAGCGTTACCGCGCCGTCTGCTTCAGTGAACGTTTCTTTAAGCGTGATGCTCATGCCGTTCACGTCGAACGTATTTTTCGCCCGTTCGGTTTCCAGCCCGTTCATTGTAAATACGGCATTCTGTTCGCCCTGGTTGGACTCACCCTCGACATTATTCAGACCCAAAGTGTTATTGAAAAAGTCACCCGAAAAAAGCATTTCATCGCCGTTTTTGTTAAAGTCACCGGTCTCCGAACGGGTGAGCGCTGCTTTACCCGAATGCTCATCGTAAAATGCACTCACTCCCGCTCCGGACGAGCTGATCGCGCTCATAATGTTATTCATCGATTGCGCGCTCGTGAACGTAAATTTGTTTTTCTGTTCGTTTCCTTTTTTATCAAAGGTCGTAATGGTATTCGTGGAATACTGCTGGGTGAATGTTGCTTCAATCGTTCCGGTGGCCGCTTCGCCGAGCGTCACTCTTCCTGTTTTCGTATCCACGTAGGCTTCGTCTGCCGCGAGCTCCTGTTCCGGATCCGTCACAATTGTCAGCTCTTTACCGCCTGCGGTGATATTCAGCGTGTCAATCGCTCCCTTACCCAGAGAAAAAGAAGAGGTCGGCACAGCTGCCTCAATGGTTTTAGTTTCATCTACCGCTGCATACTGCACGCTGATGCTTTTGCCGCTCGTTACCGCCGAACCAAATTCCAGATCAATCTGGCCGTCGTTAAAGCTGGCGCGCACCTGGCCGGGCTCGAGCGGAGCCGTGCCGGTCACTACCTCATACTGTTTTCCGCTTACCTTCACGATCATGTCGTCCGTGTTTTGTTTAAGATTGCTGCCTTCCACGCTGTAGGAAGTACCGCCGTCGGCGTTAATCGTTTTGCTTTGAATCACACCTTCGCTCCACTGCGGTTCTTTTCCGTCTGCAAATTTCTGGCTGCCAACCGCTTCCGTAGCGGAAAAATCAGGCCCGGTCGCCCGTTCCGAGCTGCTCTGCGATGCTGATTTCGCCAGCTGTTTTACCTCGCTGATCGAATAGGTGGCATTACCGGCATCCGCTGACGCCTTGGCACTCACGCGGCTGTCATTAGTGGACGTCGCTGAGCGGTCCGTCATCGACGATTTTTTCATAATCGAATCAAAAATCGTGTTCCGGAAATCAAAAAACTGCTTGTTTACATCCTGATACATTTCCGTCTGCCACTCGAGCGTCTGTTTCTGCTGATTCAGCTTGTTGATCGGCTGGCGCTCCGCCCGCATTAAATCCTTTACTGTCTGGTCAATATCCATTCCTGAAGCAAACCCGGATACTCGCATAAATGATAGGCTCCCTTCTGCCGTTTTCTTCGTTACTGTTACTATCGGAAATACTTCAAGGCAGTTGAAGCATTTGCCGCAGTTTTTCTAAAATACGAAAAAAGACCCGGATACCATCCGGGCCTCTGGGACATTGCTATTCACTTTTTTCTACGGCATGGCCGCCGAAGCCTTTACGGAGGGCAGCCACCACTTTGCCATTAAAGGTATCGGTTTCCTGCGAACGGTAGCGCATCATGAGCGAGAGCGCAATGACCGGAGTTGTTGCCTCGTATTCGAGCGCGGACTCCACGCTCCACTTGCCTTCGCCGGACGAATGCATCACGCCGCGGATCTCGTCGAGTCTCGCATCGCCGCGGAAGGCTTCCTCCATCAGCTCCATCAGCCAGCCGCGGATGACCGAGCCGTTGTTCCAGACGCGGGCGACCTGCTCGTAATCATAGTCGAACGGACCCTTTTCAAGCAGTTCAAATCCTTCGCCCATCGCGGCCATCATGCCGTACTCGATGCCGTTATGCACCATTTTCAAGTAGTGGGCACTGCCGCCTTCCCCGGTGTAATGGTAGCCGTTTTCCACCGACAGGTCTTCCATCAGCGGCTCGAGCACCGGGAAGATGTCCTTGCGTCCACCGATCATCAGGCAGGCGCCGTTTCTTGCACCGGAAATGCCGCCGCTTGTGCCGACGTCGAAAAAGTGGACGCCCCTTGCTTCAAGTGCTTCATAATGAGCCAGTGTCCGCTTGTAATGGGAGTTGCCGGCATCGATTAAAATATCACCTTCGTCAAGGTACGATGCCGTTTCGGTAAGCACCTGATCGGTCGCATCCCCGGCCGGCACCATCACCCAGATGATGCGCGGCTTCGGAAGCTGATCCACCAGCTCCTGCAGGGAGGCGGCTGTGCTTCCTCCGTCACCCTTAAAGCTTTCGCGAAATTCTTCGGACAGGTCATAGGCAACCACGTCGTGATTTTTGTCAAGCATCTGCAGGCCAATATTATACCCCATTTTTCCTAACCCAATAATTCCTGCTTTCATGTTCTCCACTCCTCTTTTCTATTTATACGAAGATACTTAAAATCAGTGCCACACCAAAACCAACAAAACCGATAATTGTTTCCATAACGGTCCATGTCTGGAGCGTTTGTTTTTCATTCAGGCCGAAGTACCTGCTGACCAGCCAGAACCCGGAGTCGTTCACGTGGGAGAAGGCTGTGGCACCGGAAGCAATTGTAATAACAAGCAGACCGAGCATTGCCTCGCTGACGTCATATGTCTCAAGCAGCGGCGCTACAAGGCCGGCAGCTGTTACCATCGCAACGGTCGCAGAGCCCTGGGCTACACGGACAAGAACAGCTGTGATAAAGGCAAAGACAAGAATTGGCATGTTCGCGTTTTCCATCGCGTTTGCGAGTACATCGCCAACGCCTGACTGGATCAGCATTTCACCGAATACACCACCGGCACCGGTAACAAGAATGATAATACCGGCCGGTTCAAGGGCTTTCGTCGTAATCTGCTGTACTTCCTGCTTCGAGTAGCCCCGGCGGATACCGAACACATAAAATGTTAAAAGTGCTGCAACAGTTAGTGCAAAGAATGGGTCCCCGATAAAGGACAGTATTTCATAAGCTGTGCTGTCTTCTACAAGGAAAACCCCCGAGCCTGTGTTAAGCAGAATCAGCACAAGCGGGAGAAGGATGATAGCGAGAACGCTGCGGAAGCTTGGCAGCTCGCGGTCGTACTCGACGTTTCTCATCTGCTCCATCATGTATTCCGGAACACCGATGTCGATTCTTTTCGCCATGTATTTACCGAACAATGGACCAGCAATGGCTACTGCCGGAAGGCCGGCAATTGTACCAAACAGAATGACCCAGCCGAGATCCGCGCCGATGATCGAAGCAACCGAAATCGGTCCCGGCGTTGGCGGAATAAAGCTGTGCGTCACGGCAAGACCAGCTACAAGCGGAATACCGTAGTATACGAGTGATTTTTTCGTTTTACGGACAAGACTGTATACAATTGGAATTAAAATAACAAGTGCAACGTCTAAAAAGACGGGAATCGAAACGATAAAGCCTGTAAGTGCAAGTGCCCAGCTGACGTTCTTTTCTCCAAATTTATCAACAAGTGTCAGCGCCAGGCGTTCTGCGCCCCCGGACACCCGGAGCATTTCCCCAAACATGGCCCCAAGGCCGATCACGACGGCAATAAATCCGAGGGTGCCGCCCATCCCTTCTTCGATGGTCGTTATAATTTCACTTGGCGGCATGCCGACGGCGATACCGACGAGGAAGCTGACGAGAAGCAAGGCAATAAAGGCCTGAAGCTTCGTCTTCATAACTAAAAATAACAGTGCAACAATTGCTAATACGGCTACAATAATGAGCCACGGTGCTGAAGTCGTCATAGTATTTCTCCTTTTTCAGTTGATAGTGTGCGTTTGCCTTCTGCGTGTGCACGCTGCACGTCGGCAATCGCGGAAAATTCAGATTGAAGATTGCGTGCAAGCCGGAGGAAAATCGGCTTCAAGTCCCGGTATGCTGTCACGTTATCCATAATTGGGGATTGCCGTGTTTCGATCGGGATCAGTTCGTGAATCGTATCCAGGCTGTCCTTTTGCCCGGTGGCCGTCATGGCGAGCCAGGCGGCGCCGAAGCAGGCACTCTGGTGGCTGTCCGGAACGACAATGTCGCTTTCGAATATGTCGGCCATCATCTGCTTCCACAGTTCCGAACGGGCAAAGCCGCCGTTGGCACGGAATTCTTTAATGTTGATACCGGCTTCAATCAACGCCACTACTACGGCGTACATCTGCATCATGACACCTTCCATAACGCTCCGGACCATCTGTTCGCGACCGTGGTGCAGCGTCAGGCCGAAAAATACGCCCTTCGTATCGCTGTTCCAGAACGGGGCGCGTTCACCGGTCATGTACGGAAGAAACAGCAGACCGTCGGAACCCGGCATCACGCTTTCTGCCATTTCCGTCAGCACGTCGTAAGGATCTGTACCATTTTTGCGGCACTCTTCCTTTAGATCCGGCATAATTTTGTCCCGCATCCAGCGAAGTGCTATACCGCCGTTGTTGATCGGACCGCCGATCACCCACAGGTCATCGGTCAGTGCGTAGCAGAATATTCGTCCCTTCGGATCCGTGTACGGCCGGTCGATGACCGTGCGTATCGCTCCGCTTGTACCGATCGAGCAGGCAACCACGCCTTCCTCAAGCGCCCCGGAGCCGACGTTTGCAAGCACTCCGTCGCTTGCCCCAATGACGACTGTTGTCGTTTCCTGTAAATGCAGCCGCTTACAAACATCTTTGTTTAAGTCACTGCGCTTGTACGTCGTACTCACCGGCCGGGATAAATGATTTTCCGTAATACCGGCAAGAGCCAGCGCTCTGTCGTCCCACTCTTTTTTATGAATATTGAAAAGGCCTGAAGCGGAAGCGATGGAGTAATCAACGATGTATTCCCCGAACCATTTATGAAAAAGAAATTCCTTCACCGAAATCCATTTCGCTGCCTTTGCGGCGATTTCTTCCCGGTGCTTCTGGAACCACATAACTTTCGTCAGCGGCGCCATTGGATGAATCGGGGTGCCGGTCCGTTCAAAAATGTCCTGCCCGTTTTCGGCTTTTACTGTTTCGGTTTCGTGCACCGACCGCTGATCCGCCCAGGTGAGTGCCTGTGTGAGCGGCTCACCGTTTTCATCTACAGCGAGTATGCTGTGCATCGCTGCACTGAAGCCGATTGTGCCAATATGTTTTCCTTCTTTCGCAACGTCTTCGACGACGTTTTTCAGTGTCTGTTCGACGGCGCGAAGAATTTCGTAGGGGTCCTGCTCCTTCCAGGCCGGGTCCGGAGAATAAATTGGATATTCAAGCTCCCGTTCCGCCCAGATCCTTCCGTCTGTATCGTACGCCAGCGTTTTTGTGCTCGTTGTGCCTATGTCCACGCCGGCTGTAAGTGACTCAGCCATAACATTTACTCCCTCGCTTTCGCTAACGCTTTCAATTGGTGAAAATATTTTTCTCAATTCGTTATTATACGTGAAATAAAATTCTATGCAAGCGTTTTAAGAAAATTTTTTTCGTGCATTTTAATAGCTAAGTGAAATTTATTCCTTTATGATAAAGGTAAGACTTTTTTCTCCGGAGGGATACTCATGGCTACCGAAACGACTCACGTCCGCCAGCGGATCCAATCGCTGTACAACAGTTTTAGTGATAAAGAAAAGCAAATCGCCGACTATATGCTGCAAAATCCCGAAACCATCGTCCATTCGACCATCAATCAGGTAGCCGACCAGCTTTCCCTGGCAGACGCCACCGTGTTCCGTTTCTGCAAGCGGCTCGGCTTTAAAGGCTACCAGGCGATGAAAATCGCGCTCGCTTCTGACATTATCGAACCGATCGAAGACATTCATGAAACGATCCAAGAAAGCGACACCGAAGCAGAGATTATGTCCAAGGTTTTTCAAAGCAACAAAAATGCGCTCACCTACACCCAGGAGGTGCTTGATGAAAACACCGTCCGCCAGGCGGTCCAGTACCTGCTTGAAGCATCAGAGCTCCATTTTTATGGAAGCGGCGGCTCCGGCGTCACTGCGCAGGACGGCCAGCACAAGTTTATGCGCACTGGACTTCCAAGCCACGCCTATACCGATGCCCACTGGCAGGTCATGGCTGCCTCTCAGCTGAAGCCAGACGACGTAGCGATTGTAATTTCTCACTCGGGGGCCAATGAAGACGTCCTCGAAGCGATGGATGTGGCCAAAGAACAGGGCGCACGCATTATCGCGATTACAAGCTATGCCAAAACGCCGATCAGCCAGAAGGCCGACCTGACGCTGCAGACCATTTCCCGCGAAACCGAATACCGCTCCGAAGCGCTCGCCTCCAGGCTTGCCGAGCTCTCGCTCCTCGACGGCCTGTATGTAAATTATTGCATCAAGAAGAAAGACCAGGCACAGGAAGCTGTGGCTAAAATGCGCAAAGCCGTCGCACGGAAAAAGATATAATAAAAGCGGAGCCACCCTTGTTGGAAGGAAGTTCGATGAAAGACGTCACTTTCGTGACAACATCGAACTGACCTGCTACGCAGGCCCCAGACGGCTGGCGTAATCCTGGCTGGAAGCGTCGAAAGACGGTGAAGTCAGGATGCAGCCAATGGACTGGACGGCTGGGTGGCGAAGCTGGACAGCGAGAAAATCGGAGCCGCCCTTGCTGTAAGAAAGTTCGATGAAAGTTGACACTAACGGATGTAGACTTCAACCAAAAAGAGCCCGGCTTCTCCTTTGTTACAGGAAAAGCCGGGCTCTTTGTTTTACCCCGAGCGTTCGATTAATGCAGCATGATTATGTTTTGGACTGTTTACTTCGGTGCTTACAGGATACATCGTCATCCGGGAAGCGTCGAATGGCTGAAGCAGTGATTTTAACACTTGTTTATCGGTTTCATGCGGATCAAGCCAGGTTTTTCGTGCGGCTTCATCCAGAATCACCGGCATCCGGTGGTGAATACTCTTCATTAAGTCGTTGGCTTCGATCGTAATGATCGTGCAGGACGTGATCGTTTCATCTTCGCCTTCCCACCTGTCCCACAGGCCGGCGAACGCAAACAACGCTTCGTTGTCGACCGTTATCCGGTACGGCTGCTTTGTCCCGCCTTCCCGGTCCCATTCATAGAACCCATCGGCAATAACCAGGCAGCGCCGGCGTTCAAGCAGGCGGCGGAACGCTGGCTTGATATCAACGCTTTCCGCCCGGGCGTTGATCATTTTATGGCCGATTTTCTTATCATCTGCCCAGGATGGAATCAGCCCCCACTGCAGCCAGCCGGCTTTCGTCTGTTCAGTAGAGGAGGCCACCGCCAGCACTTTCTGTGACGGCGCTACGTTGTAGCTTTCCTCCCCTTCCGGAAATGCTGCGCCGAAGGCTCGTTCCAACGCCTCTTTAGAATGAACGAGCGTGTATCTTCCACACATCACGGGATACCTCCTTTTACAGCTTATGTACCCAAAAAACGAGCTTTCTACTTAAAAAAATTACTATTACGCAAATCCCAACCGGCTATTACAAAGCATACGACGGCATAGAGGCTTAAAAATCCTCCCAGAATACCGTACGATGCCCCCTCAAACCCCCGGATATGCATATAGCCGTAATAAAAAAGCGAAATAGCTGCGGCCATAAGTGCAATTCCCGGCAGCAGCTTTACCCAGAGCGCCCATCCCTTCAGCACAAACAGCAGCGTAAAAAGGACAGCTATAACTCCTGGAAGTATAGATGTTGTGAATGGTCCACTGATCATGATATCTCTCCCACGGTTCCCCACCATTAATAAAATCCAGGCAAATCTTCATGCCCCCGCACTTCTCTCCTAATAAAGTAACACAATCTGCCACCAGATATCCTGTTTCAGGCAGTAAGCTTCATGAAAATTTAATTTTAACGAAGGCCTGTTCTTTACCCGAAGATCTGTGAAGCAATAGCGTACAAGGTCCCGTTCCTGGAGCCTAACTTTCCGGGATGCCGCACCATCCTATGCGGTTCGCTCTGTTTTTCAAAGCCGTACTTCCCAAGCATTTTCGTTATAATGCTGCTTTCTGCGGTAAGATCAATCCGGACCTTCACCGGATGCGCTTCAATCAGCTGTTCAACTAATGCAGCTGCTCCTCTTTCATCCGGAGCTGTGACCGGGCCAATCAGCAGCTGCCCTTCATGCCAGATCGACAGACCAAAGCCTACCGGCTGATTGTTTCCGTTTATTAATACAAGAGAACGATATGCCTGAACAAACCGGTGGCGTAAAAAAGCTTCCCGGTCTTCCCCAAACGCTTCACGGTCCAGCTCCTGTATGCTGCCCCAATCGGAGGATTCGTGCATTCTTATATTTTTCGGCAGAATAGTGCTGTTTGTATTCAACGTTTGGCCCGGGGCGGTATATTTGTACACCAGGCCTGCTTCTTCAAACCCAAACTCTCGGTACAACGGTTTCCCTTCTTTAGTGGCAAACAGCATCACACTGGCTTTCTCCGGCACCAAATCCAAACACGCCTTCACTGCTTCCCGGGCCAGCCCCTGTCGCCGGTAAGCCTCCCGGACAATAACAAGACCGAGAGCCGCCGTTTCCCCGTATGGAATTACAGCCGAGCTGGAGACCACGGTGCCTTCCGGAGTTTTATGACCGTATACCGCTCCCGAAGCGAGCACCGCCTTCATTTCCGCTTCATCGTAGTCCCAGCCCACTTCCCGGGGTAGTTCTGCAAGTGCCGGAATATCGTTTTCCGTTAACCGGTGTATCGTAAGCTTCATCTGACATTGCTCCTTCCTAGCGTTTATAGTTTGCGCCGCAGGCTTTTCTCTATCCACAGCTGTTCTGCTTTCCATTTACGGTAAATATACATATCCTCCGCTGCGAGCACCGTATAAACCACTCCGTAAAACAAATACGTCCCCATTGTGAAATCAGCCGACAGCCAATGAATTATTGTTACTAAAAGAAGCAGGGCGCTGCCGAAGAAATCCTTCTTTAAGCGCCCTGCATATATCGATTTTTTGTTCGCAGCCTTTTGCTGCCTGCTATCCATTCTGTCACCTCTTTATGCTGCACGGGTGTCTGTTACAGTTTCACCATATTTTTTCCATTGCTTTTTGCCTCATACAGAGCCTGATCCGCTTTGTGCATCATGTCCTCCCGGCGGCGGTGAATAGCCGGAACGACAACGTTTACGCCAATGCTGACCGTCACCTTCGGGCTCACTCTCGATGTTTCATGGCGGATATTCAATTTGTCTACTTCGTCGCTGATTGCGTGGGCAATGGCCCTGGCTTCTTTATTGTTTGTTTTCGGAAGCAGAAGGGCAAACTCTTCTCCCCCAAAACGGGAGGCCATTCCGCCGGAACGCATGCACACCCCGTGTATAGCCCCGGCGATCTGCTTAAGGCATTCATCACCCTCGAGGTGTCCGTACGTGTCATTAAAGTTTTTAAATTCGTCCAGATCAATCATCATCACCGCAAGCGGGGACTGGCGTTCCATGCCTTCACTCCAGTATCGGTCAAAGGCATCATTAAACGCCCGCCGGTTGGACAGGCCCGTCAGGCCGTCCACGTTCGCGAGACGTTCAAGCTTGCGGACGTTCGCATTCTGCTTGGAACGATCCCGGATAATCCCTATCATGCCAATAATACGTTTATACATAAAAACCGGGCTTGCCATCACTTCCAGCTCCATAAGCGATCCGTCCTGCCTTCGCAGGTTTACTTCAAAGTGCTGGGAGTTTCCTTTCATGACCCGGTCCATATATTTTTCCACCAACGCATGATCCGTAAAATTTAATTCCTTCATCGAAAGGCCGATTACTGTGTCACGTTCCTTGTTCAGCATTTCAAGCAGTTTTTCGTTTACTTCAATGACGCTCCCCTGGTCATTCAAAAGAAACACCGGGGAAAGCGGCTGATCGAACAAAGCATGATAATAATTCCGCTGTACCCGCTGCTCCACGCTGCGCCGGAATAAGATCCAAAGCACGAGCCCCAGGATAACTACGCCCGTAAGCAGTCTTGTAATCAGTCCCTCTCTTTCAAGCGGCGCGCCCAAAAAAAGCACATCATAAAAATTCACGAGCATAAATACCGGAACCAAAACAAGCATCGACAGAGCGACACGCTTCGCCACTTCCTGGGTTTTAATCTGCGCTATTTCTTTATGCTTCATTTTATCCCCCGCTCTGCTTAGGAACGCTCTCTATTTTGCGAATATTTAAGTACGTATACGGTAGTTTCATAGTGTTGACTAATTTTATCACATGTCTTAAGTTTTAGGTATATGTAATCAATAAAGAATATGAATTTCCTTCATCCGCAATCATCTTTTATTGTACGTATTTTATCATGAAATGCTTAAATCATATGCATTTTCAATCAAAAACAGTGATTAATACCCTTCATAACCAATTTCATCCGCGCATAAACCTGTGCATTGTCGTGAGAATGTTCCTAGAAGGTCAACAAACTAAACAAGACTGCCCTTTTAAAGGCCAGTCTCGATTTAAAAAATTGCTGTATTCGCTTTTCGAGCATCAATTACCCTGTGATATACCTTAACAAGCTTAAATAAAAATATGATTAATGATACTATTCTCCGCTTTGATTATGATAACGCCCCTTCGGTACCACTAAAGGAGAAAGCGATACGGGATCCTCGATAACGGTGCAGTCCAAATCGTAAATGTTCTTCATCATATCTGCTGTAATCACCTCAGATGGCGTACCACTTGCCACAAGCTGTCCTTCACGAAGGGCAAAAATATGGTCAGCATAGCGGGCGGATAAATTTACATCATGAAGTACCATCACAATAGTCGTACCGTGCTTACGGTTCAGATCGGTTAACAGATCTAAAATCTCGAGCTGATAGGTAATATCCAGAAATGTCGTAGGCTCATCCAGAAATAAAATATCGGTCTCCTGTGTCAGGGCCATCGCAATCCATACGCGCTGCCGCTGACCACCGGAGAGTTCATCGATGTTCTGCTCCGCGAGCCCGGTAATGTTCATCGTTTCCATCGCCTCTGCAACCGCCTGATAATCCTTCAGGCTCCACCCCTTCAGGAGCGACTGGTGCGGAAATCTGCCTCTTCCGACCAGGTCTGCAACCGTTATGCCCTCCGGCACAATAGGCGACTGCGGCAGCAGCCCCAGGGTCCGTGCCAGCTGCTTGGAGGGAATTTTATGTATTGCTTTGCCATCGAGGGTGATTTTCCCTCCCCGCGGTTTAAGCAGACGGGCCATGGCTTTCAGAAGCGTGGATTTCCCACACGCATTCGCGCCGATAATCGTATTAATCTGATTGCTCTTAATCTGCACGTTGATATGGTCAAGCACCGTTTTCTGATCATATCCGGCGACAATATTTTCCGTTTGGAACTGGTGAGTGGATTTCATTATAAACTTCCCTTTCGATTCATTCGAATGAGCAGATACAGCAGAAACGGGGCACCGAGCACCCCGGTAATAATGCCGACCGGAAACCTCGTATCAAATGCGAACTGGCCAAGCAGGTCCGCGGCCAGCACAAGATTGGTACCAATCAGGCCGGCAGGGATCACGCTTGTGAAGCTGTTTCCTATGAGTCGTTTGGCGATTGGCCCCGAAAGAAAAGCGACAAACGCAATCGGACCGGTTACCGACGTCGCCAGAGCAAGCATCCCTACCGAACTGAGAATAAGCAGTATTCGCGTCACGTCCGTATTTAACCCGAGCGAGACGGCTGACTGTTCGCCGAGCTCGAGTATACTTAAATGTTTCCCAAGCGCTATAACCACTGGCGCACAGACCACCACTCCGATGATTAACGGCAGCATAGCGTCAAGCTGTACCCCGTTCAGGCTGCCGCTTAACCACTGCAGCGCCTTCGACAAATCCTCCTGTCGGCCGATCAGCTGCAGGTACGATATAAACGCGGTGAGCATTGCCTGAACGCCGATACCAATCAATATCAAGCGCCCCGTGGAAAACGATCCCGCTTTTGAAAAGCCATAAATAATGATCACGGTAGCAAGTCCGGCAATCAGTGCGGCGATGGAAACGACCCCATCACTCGTATGCAGAATGAGAATGCAAAAAAGAGCCGCCACACTTGATCCTGCGGTAATGCCCAGTATTTCGGGGTTGGCCAGCGGATTTCTCAGCATAGTCTGAAAGACGTTCCCGGCAATGCCAAACGCAAAACCGGCTAAAAGCCCGGCAAGCATGCGCGGCAGCCGGATCGTGTTAACTGCAAAGGAGGCGCTGCCGGACGTATCCCCGGTCAGCGCCCGAAACACCTCCGGTACGCAATAGATCGTATTGCCAAGCAGCAGCATGGCACCGCAAAGCGCCAGGCAAAGCACCACCAGCAGCATATTAACAATCATCCATCTCCGTCGTCGCTGCCGGCGTTCAGCAATGATTACATTTATCACATTATTCATAACGACCGCACTTTCATTCGCATAGCTAAAAAGATTAACAGCGGGGCACCGATAAATGCCGTCACTACGCCCGCTTCCAGTTCACCCGGGCTGACCACAATCCTCCCCAAAACATCCGCTGTCGTAAGGATGATGGCTCCGACCATCGCTGATATTGGAATAATAAAGCGTAAATCAGGGCCGAGCAGCAGCCGGATGAAATGAGTGGACATAAGCCCGATAAAGCCTATCGGCCCTGCAAGCGCCGTAGCCGCCCCGCACAGGATAACGCCTGCAAAGGCGGCGATAATTCTCAGCACCCCGGTGCGGACGCCCTGCCCGGTGGCCACCTCATCTCCCAGAGCCAGCGCGTTGAGCGCCGAAGCCGACAGCACAGCCAGTATGACCCCCACCACCAGAAAGGGAGAAAACGCTAAAATGCTGTTCCAGCTCCCGGACCCAACGCTTCCTACCTGCCAAAACCGGAACTGATCCAAAATGTTCGACCGCGGCAGGATAATCATGCTGATGATGGAAGACAAAGCCGCGCTTGTGGCAGCTCCGGCCAATACGAGCTTCAGCGGGGTGGCCCCTGCCGGTCCCATCGAGCCTATCCCGTACACAAAAACGGCTGTGATAATGGCCCCTGCAATCGCAAAGCCGATGTACTGCCCCGCCGTGCTGATATTCCAGAATGCAAGACCTGCCACCACAAACAACGCCGCCCCTGTATTTACCCCCAGGATGCTCGGGTCAGCAATCGGGTTCCGGGTCACAGCCTGCATGAGCGCTCCGGATATGCCGAGAGCCGCCCCACAGCAAAGACTGAACACCGTCCGCGGCACCCGTTCCTGCACGACGCTTACGGCGTACGACCCTGTGCCCGAGTAGGACAACCCGGCTGTTATTTCCTCCCACGTAAGCGTCCGTGCCCCTAAAACGAGGGAAGCGAGCACACAGACAACCAGAGCAGCGGAAAAGAAAGCAAGTACTTTTGTCAGGTGCCTCGGTACATAATCAATAGCAGTGCTTCTTTTTTTCAAAATACTACTCATCGGATTCGTCGAGCGCTTCTCCAATCAGTTCCAGATATTCATCGATTGTGTAGGGAATCGACAGCGCTGTTGGCGTTCCTGCAGCTCCCAGTTCAGATCCATCCTCAACAAATGCTACGTTGCCTTCTTTAACAGCAGAGATTTGTCCGAGTTGTGGGTCGGCGCGGACGGCTTCATACAAATCCTCATCTCCGTAGCCCATGATCAGATCGACGTCATTAAGCGCATCCGCATTTTCAGCACTCATCGTTACCGAAAACGCCGATTCGTCCTCGACTAATTCCGTTACGCTGTCCGGGTTTTCAAACCCCAGTTCATTTAAAAAGGAGACGCGTGGGTCGGCCGGCGTGTAAAAATGCAGCTCGGACAAATCATTGGCGGAAAAATTCACCCATGCGACAGTTTTGCCCTCGATTTCCGGATATTCAGAGGCTTTCTCTTCAATCAGGTTCTCCGTCTCTGTAATAAGCTCTTCGCCCTCGTTTTCCATAGCCATGCCTTTCGAATTTAACCGTATCTGGTCACGCCACGAGGTCGTCCACGGCGATTCCGGGTAGGCAACCACCGGGGCAATTTCGCTCAACAGATCATAATCCTCCTGGGTAATACCCGAGTAAGCAGCAAGAATGACGTCGGGATTGCTGTCGGAAACAGCTTCAAAGTCGAGGCCATCCGTATCCTGATAAACGTTGGGGTCTTCGGCCCCTAGTTCATCCAGCTTTTCCTCTGTCCATGGCAGAATGCCCTGATCATTAGTAACGCCGTAATTAGCTGCGGAGAAGCCGACAGGTACCTCGTCCAGGGCTAGCACCGTATCCTGGTTCCCCCACTGCACTGTCGCCACCCGCTCCGGCTCTCCTTCAATGACCGTTTCCCCAAAGGCGTGCTCAATTACGATTTCCTCTTGCTCATTATTTCCCTCCGACCCGGACGTTTCAGCCCCGTCAGAATCATTTTGGCCGGAACAGCCGGCAAGTGCTCCTATTACCCCTACAGAAGCAGCAGTAATGCCCAGTAAGCGTTTTGGATTTCGAACGATTCCCATGTTTTCTCCCCCATATATGTTTATGTATTACTTATCAATAGTGATAATGATTATCAATATCAATAAATATAGAGGAAATTTGTGAAAATGTCAAATGAGAATATAGTTTTTCTTGAAGTTATTATCTATGCGTCTTTTTCTGCTATTACTTTATAAAACCCTTTTGCCGGGAAGGACCGCCCGGTTACAAGCATCCCGGCCTCGATGACCATCCTCTCCATCTGTTCCGGGGAAATGCGCGGTGCCTGATGTGCGTTGGATGGGTAATCTTCCAGTTCCACTATTACCAGGCGTCCGCCCGGTACAAGTACCCGCTGCACTTCCTCGAGAACCAGCGCAAGGGACGAAGCTTCATGCAGCACGAGCGAAGCCAGAACCACTTCCACAGATGCATTGGAAAACGGCAGTTGATTCATCTCCCCCTGCACAGTGCTTATATTGGTAAGAGAATTCTCACCCGCCTTGGCTACAATAAGTTCAAGCATCTCCAGGTCGCGATCAAACGCAAAGACCTGTCCTTTCGTTTTTTCCGCCGCAGGGAGCGTTAAATAACCTGTGCCGGCTCCTAAATCCAGTATGCGGGCGGAGGATTCAGGAGCGAGGTTTTCAAGCACTTTTTCGGGAGGCAGTGCCTCCTGCCGCTCCTTTCCGTCCAAATAGTCTTTTTTTCCAGATGATGGATGGTGGTGAAAATGCGCCATTATTTTGCCCCTTTTCGTATTATTTAATAAAGATATTAAAGAGTTTTTTTATCTTTAATTAAACCGAACATAGCACCAGTACCACTGTTTGTCTATCCTCATGCTTAAATGAGAGGCTGCCCGGTTCCCCCGGACCCTGCCACTTCATTTGTCTCGCTGAAGGCACGGTACGCTTGTTTACCTGTTTTCATCTCTGCTTTCTGTTACGGCGGACGATTCGCGCAGAAATCTTTCAAACAGCGAGAGGTTCGACATAATAGTGACAATCCATTCATTTGCCTGAAACTCTTTTACACCTTCGTACAATTCCTCTTCATTACTGCATTCTACGATCGTGTATCCTTTCTGCTTCCATCCGTCTATGTTCATGTCCTCACGCCGGCCGGCAATTACTTCGCGTTCTTTTGAGCTGTAGCAGTATATAAACGAAGGAGCAGTCATTGTTTCAGCCTCTTTTCTATAAAATTTGGTCCGGCAGATAAAAAGCCAGCACTAAGAAGCCTTCTTAGTACTGGCTGCGAAGAAAAGCGTTCTTCTTTTCAACTACTGCCGGTGTATTATATTGTATGCTGGCAATCGGACTGGTCGGTCTTTAATACATATGAATATAAAAACCACAGAGATGTATTGATCCCTGCAGCTTATCTGTCAGCGCTAATGTCTGAAGATTCCCGCCCACTCTGTCTTAAGAAGTATTTCTAATTATTCAAAGCTCGGGTCGCAGAAATACAGACACAGGCTTTTCAGGCTCTCGTTTATCGTATATGATCATTCGTATAAGCCAAAATATCGCTTCATCTGCATGCAGCGCATTGAATGGCGCTTTTGTCCATAATGCTGACCGCCTTGAGCTAAAATCCAGTTTCCATTTTTATACTAAAGCTATTTACTGATACCTTAATCATAACATAGTTTGTATAGCGCGCAAATTAAGCGTAAAAAAATGATAATATTAAGCACGTAACGGCAGAAAAAACACCGTTGGAAAAGGAGTGAAGGCTATGCAAACTATCGGGCTGCTCGGAGGCATGAGCTGGGAGTCCTCCGCCCTGTACTATCAGCTGGTTAATGAGGAGGTAAACCGCCGGCTCGGCCGCCTGCATTCGGCCCGGTGTCTCCTGTACAGCGTCGACTTTGAAGAGATTGAACAAATGCAGGCCGCGGGGAGCTGGAAAGCTGCCGGAGAACAACTTGGGAAAGCGGCCGAAGCTCTTGAACGGGGCGGCGCCGACTTTATCGTTCTCTGTACCAATACGATGCACAAAGTCATCGAAATAATCGAATCGTACATACATGTGCCGGTCCTGCACATTGCTGAAGCAGCCGCTCGTGATATCCGGCGGCAGAACCTCACCCGCATTGGGCTGCTCGGCACCAGATATACGATGGAGGAAACGTTTTACACGGGCGGCCTTCAGGCAGCAGGGCTCGGGGTCACGGTCCCCGGTATCGATGCACGCGCAGAAATCAACCGCATTATTTTTGACGAGCTCTGCCACGGTATCATCCGCCCAGTATCCAAAAGCTATATGCTCGAGGTAATGACGCAGCTGCGGGAGAACGGGGCAGAGGGTATCGTTTTAGGCTGCACGGAGCTCGGCATGCTGATCACTTCGGAGGATACGGAACTGCCGGTGATCGATACGACCCGCGTCCACGCCCTCGAAGCGGTGAACAAGGCACTCGACAACTAAACGCTATGGAGGAATGATCATGGAATGGTTTCAGCATTACGGCGTAATGGGCGCAGTCTTTTTAACCGCTGCGCTTCTAGTTGTATTCAGCCGGCTGCTCGCCCGTAACCGACGGCGCCCAAAACTTGTCGTGACTATTTTTTGTGTGCTTCTTCTGCTGGCTGCTGCCGTTGCAGCTGCCTACGGCTGGTGGGAAGCTTCAAACCCCATCACGGCTCTCAGCTTCGTGTTTCTCGCTGCCATGGTATGGCTCGGTGCCGGCACTGGTATATGTCTCCTTGGCATCCAAAAAGCATTAAAAACTTCAAAGGGGTGAGTTTTCATGCAGCACTGGAGCTTAACAAAAGAAACCCACACCGCGTATGGAAATATCCGTTACGACGTGCAGGGGAGCGGCCCGCCGCTCGTGCTCGTCCACGGCACGCCGTGGTCGTCGTTCAACTGGCGCCACCTGATCCCTGCCCTCGAGCGCTCATACACCGTCTACTACTATGACCTGCTTGGATACGGGCAGTCGGAAAAGCGTGACGGGCAGGACGTTTCGCTCGGCGTGCAGAACCAGATCCTGGACGAGCTGCTGAACGCCTGGGGCCTTGATGACCCTATTATTATCGGCCATGACTTTGGCGGCACGACCGTGCTCCGTACTCATCTGTTAAACGAACGCCCGTTTCAAAAAATAATTCTGATCGACCCCGTCGCCGTGGCACCATGGGGCTCTTCGTTTTTTACCCACGTGGCGAGTCATATGGAAGCCTTTCAGGGCATTCCGGCCTTCATTCACGAAGCGATGACTGAAGCCTATGTGCAGGGCGCTGCCTATAAACCGATGCCGGCGGAAACGCTCGCGGGCATTAAAGCACCGTGGCTCGGTGCTGACGGCCAGCACGCCTTTTACCGGCAGATGGCGCAGGCTGACCAAAAATACACTGACGAGATTGAATTCCTATACGGTGATGTTTCTGCTCCTGCCTTGATTGTGTGGGGCGAAAACGATGCCTGGATTCCGGTGGACCGCGCCCATACGCTGCATGCTGCCATACCGGGCTCCCGCCTGGAACTCATTCCGGGCGCCGGTCATCTCGTGCAGGAGGACACACCGGCGCACCTGCTCGCATGTATCACCGACTTTCTGCGCGAGGAATAAAAAGATCCAGCATACTCTCCCGTGAGAGCGTGCTGGATCCTTTGTTTACCACTCGGCAATCGTGCCGTCTTTATGCCTCCACACCGGATTTTTCCAGTTGTGGCTTTCCTTCGCGCGCTCGCGCACGTAGTCTTCGTTGATCGTGATGCCAAGACCCGGTCCCTGCGGCATTTTCACCGCGCCGTCCTCATAGGCAAACACGCTCTTGTCTTCAATGTAATCAAGCAGGTCGTTGCTCTGGTTGTAGTGAATGCCGAGGCTCTGCTCCTGAATGAACGCATTGTGGCTCGTCGCGTCCACCTGCAGGCAGGCCGCAAGCGCAATCGGGCCGAGCGGACAGTGCGGCGCAAGCGCCACGTCGTAGGCTTCTGCCATAGTAGCGATTTTTTTGCCTTCGGTGATTCCGCCGGCGTGCGACAGATCGGGCTGGATAATATCGACCCATCCGTTCGCCAGGATATTTTTGAAATCCCAGCGCGAATACATGCGTTCGCCGGTCGCAATCGGAATGTGCGTATGCTGGCGCAGTTCCTGCAGGGCCTCCATGTTTTCGGTCAGTACCGGCTCTTCGATAAACATCGGATGGTACGGCTCAAGCTCCTTGGCGATCACCTTCGCCATCGGCCGGTGCACGCGCCCGTGGAAGTCTATGCCGATGCCGACGCCCGTGCCGACCGCTTCCCGCACAGCCGCCACCCGGGCAACCGCTTCTTCAACCTTATCGAATGTATCAATGTACTGCATTTCCTCCGTGCCGTTCATTTTAATTGCCCGGAAGCCGGAATCCACGGTTTCCTTCGCTGCAGCACCGACATCACTCGGACGGTCGCCGCCGATCCAGGAATAGATGTTAATGTTATCACGGCAGGCACCGCCCATCAGGTCGTAAATTGGGGCGTTGTAGAACTTGCCCTTAATGTCCCAGAGCGCCTGGTCGATGCCGGCAAGCGCGCTCATATGAATCGGTCCCCCGCGGTAGAAGCCGGAGCGGTACAGCTTGTTCCAGTGGTCTTCGATCCGCATCGGGTCCTCCCCGATCATGTATTCCATCAGTTCATCAACGGCCGCTTTGACCGAAGCTGCCCTTCCTTCCACAATCGGCTCGCCCCAGCCTTCAAGGCCATCATCAGTCGTAATTTTTAGAAACAGCCACCGTGGCGGCACCTGAAATAGTTCGTAGGATCGGATTTTCATCGGGATTCCCCTTTCGTCTGTTCGATATTTGCCAGCTGCAGAGCTCCCTGCAGTGACGCTTTTTCAAGATCGTGCTTCGTAAAGACGTGGACCGGACGTTTCTGTTTCTGCTCGAGCACGTGCCGGTACGCCTCCTGCATCGCTCCGTGACCGCCGAGATATATCCATCCGGCACCGTCAGCGGCGTGCTCGAATGCTTTCATATCCTCGTACAATACGGCGCCGAGCAGCAGGTTCGCCCGTGCGTTTTCGGTGTAGTCAGCAAACAGGTGACGCAGACGCACGTAGTACGCCGCCCGTGTGAACCCTTCCGTTTCTGCCAGATCCCACCCCTCCATCAGCACCTCCGGCTCGAGCGATTCCACGAGCTTCGGACCGACCGAATCGGATAAAATTGTAGATGTCCGCAGTGCCGAGAGCGTTTCTCCGGCCAGGGTGGACGTGCAGCTGAGCAGCCGTGAGCCGTCTTCGACGCAGATGTATTTGGTATGAGAGCCCGGCAGAATGATCAGGCCGCTGCCTTCAGCCGGCGTATGGCGCAGCATGCCGAATGCTTCAACCTCTTCGCCCCGCATCACATCCACCGGCTCTTCGCCGTTTTTCATACCGGTGATCCAGTGCCAGCGCCGCGCATAGTAGCGCTCGTGCACCGTCCGTTCGGCGAGCTCCTCCATTGTGAGCGGCGACGGGGCGTGGGGCACTTCGCGCATCCCGATGTTCGCCGTCAGCATGCCGTAGCCGATCACGTCCCGGAACGTAAACTGCGAAGCCAGCGTGTCGAGCTCGTTATCGATTAGCCGCTCCAGAAGCGAAAAATCCTGCTCCATTGCCTGGTTGCGCACGCCTTGATCGAGCGATATGCGCTTTTTAACCTCAAGCGTTTCGGTATCCACGACCCGAAGGCGCGTGTTGGTCGTGCCACCGTCGATTACAATCACATTCATTGGCTTCCGCCTCCCTCCCGGAGAATGCCGCGGGCTTTTTCCATATTATGGGTCAGCTGCTTCATGTCCCCGCGCTCAATCGCTTTCGGGTCCACCACCTGGCTGCCAAGACCGACCGCGTGCCAGCCTTGCTGCAGGTACTCCTGCATGTTATCAAGCGACACACCGCCGACTGCCATCGCACGTACGTGCGGGAGTGGCCCGTGCACATCCTTCAAATAGGAGGCCCCGAACGCGCGTATTGGGAAAACCTTCACCATTTCCGCGCCGGCTTCGGTTGCCTGCAGAATTTCAGTCGGCGTGAGCACACCCGGAATGACCGGAACGCCGTAGCGGCTGCCTGTTTCAATTGTTTTAACGTCGAGCGTCGGCGCAAGTAGAAATTCCGCGCCAGATAAAATCGCCGTGCGCGCGGATTCCGCATCGAGCACCGTCCCGGCACCGACATGCAGATCGCTGTGGGTCGCTTTTGCCCATTCAATCGCCGCAAGCGCTCCCGGCGTGTTCATCGTCACCTCGAGTACGCGGGCCCCGCCCGCATATAACGATTCAATTACCTGCTGCAGCTGCGTTTTATCACTGCTGCGGATGATCGGCACTATTTTCTCCTGTTCAATCGTCTGAATAATACTCATAGCCGTTCGGCCTCCTTTTGTTCCTTATTAAGGAACAATGTTCCGTATTATGATTAAAAAGAAAGTTTCTTACGGAAATTACTGCTTACAGTGTAGCAGAGCGCGCAGCAGATTGAAAGCGTTCTTTTTAATGGCCGAGCTCCCGTGATATGGCTGCCGCCGCCCGCTGCACCTGCTGTACGGTTGTTTCCCAGTCGATTGTTTCTGCATTCATATGCGGCATCGTTACACTCACCGCCGCCACCGCCCGCCGGTGGAAATCAAAGATCGGAGCCGCCACACAGGTAACGCCGAGCTCGTGCTCCTCCCGGTCATAGGATATACCCTCTTCCGCGATTTGTTTCAGCTCGACCGTCATCGCTTCTTTAGACGTAATGGTGTGCGGGGTGTGGCGTATCATCTCCTGCGCGTCCACCAGCTTTTCCTGCACGTGCGGAGGCTGAAACGCAAGCAGCGCTTTGCCGACGCCGGTGCAGTAGAGCGGCGCTTTACGGCCCACGCGGGAAAACAGGCGCAGCCGCGCGTACGTTTCCACTTTATCAATGTAAACGACCTGGGCGCCTTCGAGCTGCACGAGGTGCACTGTGCTCGCCGTGGCCTGGGCCAGATCGTGGAGGACGGCCGAAGCGGCTTTTCGCACGTCGATCGATTCCGCCACCCGTTCGCCCATTTCCATGAAGGCGAACCCGAGCGTATACACGTCGCGCCCGCGTCCCTGCTTCACGTAGCCCTTCTGCAGAAGCGACGCCAATAACCGGTGCACGGTGCTTTTGGCCACATCGAGGCGGTTCGCAATCTCTGTCACGCCCAAACCCTCCGTAGCTTCTGCGAGCAGATCAATAATGCGGAGGGCGCGGTCGACGGACTGGACTCCGTTTGTGTTCATGCAGTCTTCCTCCTTTCGGTACTGCAATCATCGTAGCACATTTTCCCGGTATGTTAGTATAAAACTACACGGTAAATGGAAAAGTAAGGAAGGAGAATTGTATGTATTCCCGCATGTTTGTGGATGAGCACTGGAATTTGATCTCGAGTATTCTTGGCAACTTTGCTATGATGTTTGCGATGCTGATCGGCATCGACGGTCTATCTGCAGGAGAGCCTCCGAGTATGGTCAGCAAGGTAAGTGTGGCGGCTATTGCCCTACTTCTCTGTGTTAATACCGTCCGGAAGTTCCGGAAGTATCGGGAGGAAGAATGAAAAAAGCGCTTATCCCAATGGGTAGGCGCAGGGAAAATCGTATATCATTTTATCAGCGGAAAATTTTATTATTAATTATTTGTTAATTCTAAAGAATCCCAACGTCTTTCTTTAAAAGCGTAAAAATTTATTATTCAGTTTCTACGCTTCTTTATCTAACACTTCTAATTTAAGAAGAACCTTTTCTCCGCTGTATCGCTTGTAGATTGCATAAACTAAATTCCCTATTCCAAACGACCACCAAACAGTTAATAAACCAACAATAAGGTGGCCACCCAGAGAACCCCAGCCTCCGTGCTGGCGCATTCTTATTGTAGATTCCCCACGAGAAATTACTTCATACCCCATTGTGACAAAATCATCAGTTACGCTTTCCATTTCACGCATTGAACCAACTCTTCGAATCCTGTCTAAAGCCATGGGTTTTTCCTCCTTTAAAATGTTTTCAACACAAAAACATAAATGAAAAAAGAAAAATTGTTAAATTAGTCCTAATTAAATAATATAATGGATTACATAAAATTACAATCTAAAATAACATTTTATATCATGATTTATAGCATAGTTTTTTTGATATTTCTGTAATAAAACTAATTATTATTTCATAAAAAACGCCTTCCCTTTAGGAAGACGCTTTTCATTCATCCTTTTTCGTTTACCAGCAGCCCGGCCTGACGAAGGATTGAAGCGTTAAAATCAAGAAGCGATTCGGGCGGGATTTCCCGCACAACCTCCTCTGTTTCGCGGTCGATCACCTGCACGTACACGCGGTCGGTGTCTTCGTGCACGTTGAACTTCAACCGTGTTAAATGTGGATCAAGCATCGCACTCAACGTTTCGACTGATTTTTCCACTTCCTTCTTTGTCACGTGGAGCGCAGAATTGGTTTCTGCTGCCACCAATTCGTTCGGCGTTACTTTCGAAGCATCCATAACGCCTGCCTCCCGCTTTGGCGAAGCTCCTTCGCCCCCGGCTGATCGAATAGAAACATCCATCTCCCGCCTACCTCCTCCTGGGATGATCCCTATCCCTTTACGTCGATCGACTGGCCTTTGCCCGAAACGACGCTCTGCATCGTCCCGGCCTTGTTGCCGCCAGCCATGTCATCGAGCAGCTCGGTGCTCTGCTTCGACGCTGTCTCCATCGACTGGCGCATGAGCGATATGTTCGCCTGCTCCTGCGCCTGCAGTTGACTACTTATGATTGAAACACTGCCGACATCGATACCATCACCTCCTTTCTATGAAGAAATATAAAAAGAGACTCCGGCAAAACCGGAGCCTCAGGGTGTATTTATTACTGAAGTAGTTGAAGCACTTGCTGTGGCTGTTGGTTTGCTTGAGCGAGCATTGACTGGGAAGCTTGGGAAAGAATATTATTTTTCGTGTTATCCATCATTTCTTTCGCCATATCTACATCACGAATACGCGATTCAGCTGACTGTAAGTTTTCAGCCGACGTGCCAAGATTATTAATAGTATGCTCTAAACGATTTTGGTTCGCACCTAGCTTGGATCTTTCACTTGAAACCTGCTCAATAGCATCATTTATTATAGTAATGGCCGCATCAGCATCTTCTTGAGAAGTCAACGCTCCGTCAACAGCTCCGTCCCCACTCCTCAAACTGTTAATTGTGTCCGTCTCATCTGTACCAATAGATTCTGAATCCATAGCATTGATTTCTAATGTCATTGCTTGACCTTCATTGGCACCGATTTGAAATTCGAATGAAGCAGGATCTCCATCCGTTTCTCCGCCACCTAGTAAACTTTGGGTGTTAAATTCAGTATCTCCAGCAATTCGGTCTACTTCATCAACTAGCTCATCAAACTCTTTTTGCAATTCTTCACGATCTGTTTCTGTATTTGTATCATTTGAAGATTGAACAGAAAGCTCTCGCATTCTTTGCAAAATACTGTGTGTTTCATTCAAAGCACCTTCAGCTGTCTGAATCATAGAAACACCATCTTGAGCATTGCGATCTGCTTGCTCAAGTCCACGAATTTGCCCACGCATTTTTTCACTGATCGCGAGCCCTGCTGCATCGTCACCAGCACGGTTGATTCTCATTCCCGAAGACAGTTTCTCCATCGAGTTCCCTTGAGCTTCTTGGTTAGCTCCCATTTGGCGGTGCGCATTCATAGCACCGATGTTGTTGTTAATAATCATGTTTTTTCCTCCTTGAATTTAAAATCTATCCACGTCCTTGTGAATGCAAAAGACCTTTTGGCTTTTACATACTTAATATCGGTAACTAAAATCATATGTTTAACAAGAATTATAATTTTTCATTCACAAAAGCCCCTTATCATTAATAGATAAGAGGCTAGATGAACAATGATAGATATTTTATACTTTATTGTAAGAGTTGCAGTACAGATTGTGGCTGTTGATTCGCTTGTGCCAGCATAGACTGCGAAGCTTGGGAAAGAATGTTATTTTTCGTCATGTTCATCATTTCTTTCGCCATGTCTACATCACGAATACGAGACTCAGCAGACTGTAAGTTTTCTGCAGAAGTACCAAGATTATTAATAGTATGATCTAAACGGTTTTGGTAAGCTCCCAATTTCGAACGTTCTGCAGAGACCTGTTCAATCGCATCGTTAATAACTGTAATAGCGTCGTCGGAAGACCCCTGGTCCGCAAACCCAGTGTCTTTCAACGAACTTACACTTGCTGTTATAGCACCGGCATCTGAAGTACCAATAGAATCTGCGCCCATTGCATTAATTTCCAAAGTTATATTCTGTTCAGAGTTAGCCCCAATATGAAAGTTGAAACTTGTGCTAGTTTCAGCGCTTCCATCGCCCTCTAACAATTTTTGTGTATTAAATTCTGTATTGCCAGAGATGCGGTCAATTTCATCAATCAACTCATTCATTTCTTTTTGAAGTTCGCCTCGATCGCTCTCAGTATTTGTGTCGTTAGATGACTGAACAGCAAGTTCCCGCATACGCTGTAGAATACTGTGAGTTTCGTTTAAGGCCCCTTCAGCCGTTTGAATGAGTGATACACCATCTTGTGCATTACGGTTTGCCTGTTCCAAACCCCGAATCTGGCCACGCATTTTTTCACTGATCGCAAGACCCGCTGCGTCATCTCCAGCACGATTAATCCGGAGACCAGAAGAGAGCTTTTCCATAGAATTACTCATATCGCTTTGATTAGCTCCTAATTGACGATGGGCATTCATTGCACCTAAGTTATGATTAATGATCATTTTATTTCCTCCATGAAATAATGTATTTTACATCCTTGTAAAACAGCGCGATCATGTTAATCATGTAAGAGGCCTCTTCTTTCATAAACTTTCTCGCTAAACATAGTATCGTCTAGTCAAAAGAAAGTTTTAGCTTTTTCTATAAATTTCTCTAAAATATTCTTTTAGTTATATTATGCAAAAAGTACTAGTTATTTTCACATAGCATTCGTATACTTATTTACAGACAGAATAGTTGTGGAATACATTTAATCAGAGGTGCTAAACTATGCAGAAAACAATGGTGTTAGACGAGTACGAAGTAAATGAAAACACGATGGCGATTGTGCCAAATTTTGAAGGAGATGCGAAAAGTATTATATGGGAGAAGGACGGGGCTCGTATTCCGGCTTCGTGTACGCCGACGGCTATTATTAAACGAGGGTGTCTGCGGGGAGGATCTTCTTTTGAAGGACGGAGCGAAGCGGTGAAGCATTACTTACATATCCGCAAGAAGCTGCCGGTGCCCGTGAATCCATCGGAAGGCATTTATGCGTTTCCGATTTCATCGCTGCGCGATCCGGAAAACATCTGGATTTTTTATAACCATGTGCAGCCCGGTCAGTTTGTTACTTCCGATGACGGTACATTGATTCAGTTTACCGACGGTACATCGCTTCCGACAAAAGCGAGTACTTTTATGATCCAGCAGCAGTTGTTCCGTACCGGCCACTGCCAGAGCATGTTTACCGCTTAAAAAGCAAAAAAACAGAGCAAGGAGTATAGGGGCTCCCGCTCTGTTGATGTTTGCTTGGTTAGAAAAGTATAATGCCTAAAAAGTTCAGCGACGTTGCTGTCTAGCTATGAGCCTAAGAAGTAGTTTCAAGGCTGCGTCAGCATGTTCGCCAATAATACTAAAAGTCATGCCGTGCTGAAATATAGAGCACGGCATTTTTTGGTGCGTGAATTCCGCCGCTTGAACCCTCGGGTTATTTAACATAGACTCAAGCGGCAGATTCGCGCTGTCAAGCTACGCCACCCAGCCGTCCAGTCCATTGGCTATACCCTGGCTTCACCGTCTGTCGACGCTTCCAGCCAGGTTTACACCAGCCGTCTGGGGCCTGCGAAGCAGGTCAGTTCGATGGTGTCACGTAAGTGACGTCTTTCATCGAACTTCCTTACATTAAGGGGGGTTCCACTTTTCATGATGTCTAGCTTTGGTCCGCAGTCGCTCGTTCCGTTGACCCTGCCCTGCTTTCCTTGTTTGACAACAAGTCCAGGCAGGGCGTGGTCAGCCGTACGAGACTCCTAAGCGGCGGCCCTCCGCTTTTCTATCACGTAATAAACTCGACCCAGTTTTCTTCGATCGCGCGCTTAATGGTGTGCGTGCGGTCGTTGGCCTGCATTTTTTTCGTCAGGTGACTGACGTGGTTGTTCACGGTGGCGACGGCCAGAAAGCATTCCTCGGCAATTTTGCGGTTGCTTTTGCCTTCGAGGATTTTTTCCAAAATCCGGATTTCTGCTTCGGACAGCGTGCCGCGTGCTTTATGCACGTCGAGTTCGAGCTGCTGTTCGGGGGGTTCTTCCTGAAGCTGGTTCATGCGGCGGTACCGTTCAACGACCTGCGGCTGAAACACCGGGTCGATGTACGTCTGAAACTGCGTGGCGCGCATAAAATGCTTGCGCCAGTCGTCTTCGTCGCGCTCGGCGGCAAGAAGCATCGTCACGTCCTGGCAGATGAATTCATCCACCAGGTGTCTGAGCCGCTCCGGCAGGTTCACACCAATCCTGCACGCGGACCCGACCCGTTTCGCTTCCTGCAGACGCACAAACGCATCCAAATCACTGCACGCTGTGTAATAAAGCGTGTCCTTCTGCAGACCTCGCTGCATGAGCGTGGTCCACTCTTCCCCATTCGTGCGCACAGCCAGCTTCCCCATTGATTCTGCTGCCTGCGGCAATACTTCTGATCCCTGCAGGTCGATAAATAAAATCGGTACCCTGCTTCCCGGGATGTTGCGACTGTAAGTCCTGGCCATTATGTATTCCTCCTGAGACCTCACCGAAAGTGATGTTTTTTTTGTTGAACACACTTTCCCCAAGCATGCCCTCTGCGTTTTTGTCTGTTGATTTCTCTCTGTAAACTGCAGCAGGACAACCAATCCCCTGAACTCGAACGACCGTATACAAATTCTACCTTTTTTTCACAGGTCCCGACAAGAAGCCCTATGACCCTAGGCATTTTCCACTTATCGTAAATTAATTATATCATAAATATGAATAAAGAACTATAATTTTTCCTTAATGTTCATTTTTTAGATACATTTCCATATTTTTTAGTATTTTTATTAGTTCGTAAGTTGTATGTAATGAATGAATAGCCATTTAATTATTTTTTGATATTTTCCGATAATTTCTGCAAAAGCGTAATATCGCCCGCAAGTGACTGCCGGTTTTCCTGCTGAATAGAAACGTATACTTCCTGGCGGTGTATATCAATATGCTCCGGGGCATCGATACCCAGCTTCACCTGGTCTCCTTCTATTCCGAGTACAGTGATCGCTATATCATCCCCGACACGAATTGATTCTTTTTTCTTTCGTGTGAGTACTAACATGATCCTGTGCCTTCTTTCTGCATCCGCTGAAACAGCAGATGCTTCGTCTCGTACGGCGACTGTGCCATCGGCCACTGCTTGCCGAGCTTCTGTTCGACGTTAATAATCAGCGGTGCCTGCAGATTCGCCGTACTTTCTTCGAGTGTGTTTGCAAGCGTCAGTGTGACATAGACAAGTACCTGCTCCGGGTTTTCGATATGCAGCTGTTCCGTGACTGCGTCCGGTACTTCAAGCTCATAGTCCGGGAAAAACACGAACGGGTCGGCGGTAATAAACGCAATGTGCGCGTGTTGCACGGACTGCATAATAAACAGGCTGCCGCTGTCGTCGAACGGAAGAAAAACAAAGTCCCGTTCGTCTTCAAACGCCGGAATACCCTGCGGAAAACGGGTAATATCCTCTTCTTCAATTGTGACAGCACCTAAATGCTTCGTTTCGATTTCCACTCCTCTGCCTCCTTGTAAATTGAATGCCTACGCGAAACAGATGACAGTCACAAAGACCAGTATACTGAATCGCTCTTCATAATAAAACAGATTTTCCCACATTTTATAAAATTTTATCTTAAAAAGTCCATAAGCGTCGTCTGCATGATCCGTCCGGCCGAAGCGAGAGCTGCCTGGTGCACGGTCTGCTGGTTCGTTAAATTGGTAATGACTTTTTCCAAATCGGCGTCTTCGTTGTTGGACATGATTTTGTTGGAAATGACCTTTTGATCGGCAAGCCGGCTTTCAATCATTTCAATCCGGTTCGAGCGCGCGCCGAGTTCGGCCCGCTCATTCACGATGGTGTTCATCTGCTTATCGAGCGTACCCAGATATTCCTGCAAATCCTCACCGGTCGTATCTGGATTTTCCAGATCGGCCTGCAGCTGTTCGAGTTCGGCAAACAACTGCTCGTTAAATACCCCGCCCGGCGTGGAGCTCACCTCGATGTTAATGCCCTTCATGAGCTCCATCTCCACCGCATCGCCGTGGCCGGTAAAGCTGTTCACCGTTACGCCGTTTTCGGTCGCATTCGTGTCAATCGGCGGATTCGTCGTATTGGAGCCGTTAAAAATGTATTTGTCGCCGACCTTCGTGTTGGCGGAGCTGATCAGCTGTTCCTTCAGCTCGCTGATTTCTTTGGCGATATTGCCGCGCTGTTCGCCTTCATACGTGTCGTTCGACGCCTGGGTAACGAGCTCGCGCACCCGCTGCATTACCTGGGTCGCTTCCCCGAGAGCGGCGTCACTCGAATCAAGCCAGTTGTGCGCTTCACCGACGTTCCGTTCAAACTGCTCCACCTCCCCGACCTGGGAGCGGTAACGCATCCCGTTCATGGCAACGACCGGGTCCTGGGAGGCACGGGTGATTTTCTTACCTGTGGACAGCTGGTCCTGCAGGTTCATCATCTGATCGTAGCTCTGGCTGATATGGCCGTTGGACCGCTGGGTCATCATCTGCTGGGTGACTCGCATACTCGTTTTCCTCCTTTTTTAACGGCCGACCAGACCCATGTTGTTGATAATACGGTCGAGCATCTCGTCAAATGTCGTCACGCTCCGGGACGCCGCGTTATAGGCGTGCTGAAACTGGATCATGTTGGCCATTTCCTCATCCATGCTGACCCCGCTCACCGACATGCGGCGCTCATCGGCGCTTGAGGTCAGCGACTGGGTAATGTTTGTTTTCTGGTTCGCTTCGCTGGCGTCAACAGCCATCTGGCCAATCACGCCCTGATAAAAGCGCTGCACGCTGGTCGAGTTTTCATTTCCTGCACCAAAGTTTAAATCCGCATCCTTCACGTTGGCCAGGTTCAGCGCATTGCTGCCGTTGCCCGCGTAGCCGGTGCCGTTTTCCGAGGCGGAGGCTGCGGCGATATTGTTCAGGTCCGCTTTTACATCGCCACTGACGCGCAGCGCACTCGCTGCTCCATTCGCTTCGAGAACATTCTCGTCAAATGTGAAAAAGTCTATGCCCGCGCCCTTCGTGCCTGCTTCCACGTCGTTCATCGTCCAACCTTCCCGGTGGACATCGTTCAGCGCGTTCGCGAAGGTCGTAACCATCGTATCGATGTTATCCAGCATGTCCGGATACAGGCCTTCCACCTCCCCGGAAACATCGTTTCTGTAGCCGTATGCCTCATGCAGCCCCTGCATGCTGCCGCTCGACTTCATAAACGCATTGGCACTCGCAGACGGATTATCGATATTCGTTCCCGCCTTGCCATTCGCCCACTCGAAGCCTGCTGTTTCCACGTGCCCGTTCCGGCCGGTGGATTTTTCCACGCTCACCTCCTGGTACGCAAGCGCATTGCCGTCTACGAGCTTCTGCAGCCGGTCCCCGGTGTCGCTCGTCATGAAAATATCGACGGTCCCCTCAGCGTTGCTGTTGGCCTTGCCGCCGCTCGGATTGCGCTTCACTTCCACAGTCGTCATCGACGAAAGCTCGTCAATCAGCCGGTCGCGTTCGTCATACAGATCGTTTGGCACCTTGCCGTGCGGCTCTACGCCGGCGATCTGTTCGTTCACACTGCTAATCTGGCTGAGAAGCGAATTAAACTGGCCGGTTTCGTTATCAATCTGGGCGTCCAGGTCGGTTTTGTTTGCCTGCAGCGAGTTGGATATGTAGGAAAAGGTGTCGACCATCGCCTCCCCGCGCTGGCGGACAACCGAGCGTGCGCCGGAATCTTCCGGATTGGACGAGAGATCCTGCAGCGACTTCCAGAATTCGTCCATCGCGTTGGCGACGCCTTCATCAGTCGGCTCGTTCATCAGATCCTCCATGCGGGAGAGGTTTTCGTTTTTCGTTTCCCAGTAGCCGAGCTTGGCATTTTCGCCCCGGTACTGCACGTCAAGGTACTGGTCGCGGATGCGCGCCACCGTGTTGGAGTCCACGCCGGTCCCCATCTGGCCCGGGGTGCTCGGCTGATTCATGCCGGCCTTCGAAAAAGCATCACTCTGCTGCAGGTCGACCCGCTGACGTGTGAACCCCGGCGTATTGGCATTGGCAATGTTATGTCCTGTCGTCTGCAGCGCGTGCTGCTGGGCAGTGAGTGCCCGTTTCGCTGTTTCAAGCCCCATGAATGTCGAAGTCATGCGTGTTCCTCCTCGTTTCTATGTACCTGCTGCTTATGCCCGTGAATCAAAAACCGAGTATTCCCGCTTTGAGCGCTGCGGCGTCTGTCCCTGCCGGCCGTACTGGACCGATTCCTGCGGCTGCATAGCACTCAGCATCACCTGCGTGTATTTCATTGCATCCTCAAGCATGGCGCGGTTCAGCTCCTCCTGGTTCTGCAGGGCGGCCATTACCTGAATCAGCTCGTACTGCAGCGCTTCGAGCTGCGTGCGTTCCTCAACTTCTGCAAGCGGCTTTAAGGCGTCAATGGATACAGATTCCTCAGGGCTCGCGCCAGCAAGCGCTGCGGCCTGCTGGTGGCGCTCACGCTCGATGCGGGTAATGCGCTGCATCTGCCGGCGTTCGTCGCGGACAAGCTGCTGCAGGGATTCTGCGTTACCATTTTTTAGCATCTGCGTCTTCTGTCCGGACATGCCGAGCAGCACCCGGTGCTCTTCGATCAGTGCGTTCAGCTGTTCTATTACTATCTGTACGCTCATGCGGTCGCTCCTTTATGTATATGTATCAGCAGGCCAGAAATAGGCCTGCTACTGATTATTCCAGTAATCCTGCATTTTCTTTGCCGTCTCTTGCGGCCGCACCTCGTACGTACCGTTTTCAATCTGGGCCTTCAGCTGTTCAACCTTTTCCTCCCGGGCCGGGTCAATAGCCTCTGACTGCTGCAGCTGTTTGGCTGCGCTCGAAATTTCGACGGAGTCTTTCTTACCCCCCTGCTCGCCCTGCGGCGGCTTCTGCTGCTGGGCGGCCTGGCTGCGGTATATGGCATTAGCGGAATGCGCGGAATGAATTTTCATCTGTTAAGTCCCTCCCATCCGGACGTTACGCTCCGGCTGATTTGTTACTCTTTATATCGGCCAGATTGTCGTCGTTTTCCTTGGTACTTAAGACTTAAATTTTAACATATATACATGCTTTTTGACTCATTCATTATTCCCACGCCCGGTACGTCGCCCGTGTGTCTTTAATTTTTTTGGCCTCCCACTGTCTCTGCTTCGCCTCCGCCTCCAGGCCTGAGGAAATACGGCCGCTGCACGTGCGGCAGAGCCGGTGCTCACGGATCGGTTCGCCGCACCCCTCGCACGGATAGCTGAAGTTCGGCAGATGCGCCAAATTCAGACGCCCTTCGCGGATGTAGCGGAAAATATCTTCCTCGCTGACTCCGGTGGCCTCAGTGACCTCAAGAATCGTCGACTGGCGATGCCTGCTTTTTCTTACGTGCGTGTATACTTTTTGGAACCGTTCTTCCTCCACCCGGTGGCATTCCGGGCAGACCGAACGAAGCGCCTGCACAAACAAATTGCCGCATGACGGACAGTTTTTTAATTCACCCATGGTTCGTTTCTCCTTTGACTCATTGTTGCTTTTTATATCGGCACAACCAACCCGGAGTTTAAGCACGGATTAACGTAAGCGATGCCGTCGAAGCAGCTCCTGCTGCTTCAAGCACGCCTGCCGCTTCGCGAACCGTCGCTCCGGTTGTATAAATATCATCAATGATCAGAACGTTTCGGCCAATAATTTTTTCAGGAGCAGGCACGGTAAATCCGCGCACGGTTTCCAGTCGTTTCTGTTTCGTCTGCTTGCTTTGCTTTTCGCCATCTCCCGTCCCCCGTTCGAGTGCTGAAACGTATGGAATTTTAAGACCGGCAGCAAGCACCTCCGCCTGATTAAAACGTCGCTCCTGCAGCCGCTCTGTAGCAAGCGGAACCGGAACCGGCATAAAACCCCGAAAATGCTTCCGGTACGCGCGGCGAAGGTCGTCATAAAACGCAGCGGCCATCACCGCGTCCCCGCGGAATTTCCACCGGGTTGTCCACGCTTTCATCCAATCATCGTAATGAAACAGCGAAACGTTTTTCACCCATCTCTCAGCATTTCCCCGCCGGCGCCACCCGGTGCAGTCGGAACACAGATCCCCATTTCCGTGCACCGAGCACTCCGGACACACCGCCCCGGTAATTACAGGCAGCTGCCCGGAGCAGGTGTCACACAGCTGCGCCTGTTTCCACGCAAACAGATTATTGTACGTCCACGACATCTGCAGCCGCTCCCGGCAGGAAAGACAGCAGCCTCGTGTAAAGGATAAAAGTGGGCCATCATCATTCATTGGGCGCCGCCTCCTCCCGGTTCATCGCTTCAATATGATGAATCGTCTGCTGGATCGCTTTCGTACGGCCGTAATGGAAGAAAACGACATCGCCCTCCGGCCTTTCCGGGTTCCGTCCGGCTCGGCCGGCGATCTGCACAAGAGCGCTTTCGGTGAAAATATCATCATCGGCACCCAGCACTGCCACGTCCGCCTTTGGAATCGTGACGCCGCGCTCCAATATCGTCGTTGTTACTAGAATATCGAGATGCCCTTCCCGGAAAGCAGTAATTTTTTCCTCACGCTTTTCATCCTCGGCGTGCACTCCGTCGCAGCGGAAGCCTTCTGTCCGGAGGGCTTCCACCGCCGGCCGTATAACCGCCACCGATGGAACAAATATAAAGAGCGGGAAAGCCCCGTCCCGCCTCCGGCACCACTGTACCAGCGCATGCGGCAGACGCCCGCGGGAAAGCTTCAGTCTCCAGTTTCCAGCCCACCGGCACACAGGCACCGGAAGCGGCTGCCCGTGAAACCGGCGCGGCACCCGCACATATGCGAGACTTCCGCTTTTCATCCGCCGCTGTTCGTTCTTTCCGGGGGTCGCGCTTAAATACACTACTGCCGCCTGTGGGCGGCATGCTGCCCGTACAGCCATTTGGAGGCCCGGGTCAAACACGTAGGGAAACGCATCCACCTCGTCGATTATCGCCAAATCAAAGGCGTGCTTAAACCGGCGCGTCTGGTGGGCCGTTGCGAGCACAAGACGCGCCCCCGGACGGGCATCGGAACTGCCGGCATACCAGGCTGCAGCCAGCACATCTGGAAACACGCCGGAAAGTCTCGGATACAGCTCGCGCACGACGTCTGTCCGCGGCGTCGCCCACAGCACCCGTTCACCCCGGGCAAGTGACTCAGCCACTACCTGAAACATCATTTCAGTTTTGCCCGCGCCGCACACCGCCCAAATGTACAGCTCCTGCTTCCGCCTTCCGGCTTCAACAGCAGCAAGGGACGCCTGTTGCTGTCCGGAAGACAGCCGCCCGTTCCATGCCAGCGGATCAGAAAATACCGGGGCCGCTTCGGCTCCCGTCCAGTAGTAAAGCGGCGTACAGGCCGACACCCGCCCCATTTCGAGACATTCCCGGCAGTAGACGCACCGCTTGCGGCCGCAGGCACATGCATGGGCACCGAACAGGCCAGGGGTTTGATTGCTGCAGCGCAGGCATCGCCAAAAAGAGCTCTGCTGCGTGATGCCGGGCACCTTCTGCAGCCTTCCTGTCTGCACGTAGGTCTCAATGATTTGTTGATCGTACGGCAGCTCCTGGGCGAGAAGCGCCCGACCGCTGCAGTGGGCCTGCATCTGTTCGTGTTCAGGTAAGGATAAAGCAGAGGATTCAGAAACGGAAGAAGGAATGGAAGGAAAAGTTGGCTCCGGCCGTCTGCTGCCGGTAAACCAGGTAGATAGTATATTCATAGGAGGTGGTTCCTTTCGTTGGAGGGGTATAAGAGGAGGCGGCCTAGAGGGGCCGCCGGAATTACTTGGAGAGGGTTTCAGGACGATACCAGGCGAGCCCGATGGCATTTTCACCAAGATGCGTGCCAATCACCGGCCCAAGGTGTTCGAGAACGACCCGGGACTCCGGCGAAGCTTCCTGCAGCTGCCGTCGGAAGGCTTCCCCGGCCTCTTCGGCGTTTGCATGGAGGACGCTTGCTTCAAGCGGGCCTTTGGTCGCTTCCTCCAAAAAGAGGGACTGAATACGGGCGAGCGCTTTTTTGGATGTGCGCACTTTTTCATACGGCACAATCTTTTTGTCGGTAAATTCGAGGACCGGCTTGATGCGCAGCATACTGCCAACCATTGCCTGCGCCCCGCTCAGCCGGCCGCCCCGCTGCAGGTGACGCAGATCTTCGACAATAAAATAGGCCCGCATCGTTTCTTTGATTTTATCAAGCTCGGTAAAAATGTCCGCTACCTTGTATCCTTCAGAAGCCATCCGGGCGGCAGTCAAAACATAATAGCCCTGGGCCCGGGCACTGATCTCCGAGTCGTAGCAGTGCACGCGAACGGTGTCTTCAAGGTCTGCAGCAACAGCCACTGCTGTCTGGTGCGTCCCGCTGATCCCGCTGCTTAAATGAATGGAAATAATGTCATCGGCCTCCCGGGCGAGCTCCCGGTAAAGGTCCTCCATTTTTCCCGGCGACGGCTGGGATGTGGTCGGAAGCGTTTCCGAATTTCTCATCGTCTGAAAATACGTTGCAGCGTCCCACTCCGTCTCCGGCATCGTTTCTTCATTTACCACCACATTGAGCGGAATTTCGTGAATGTTCCACTGCTTAAGTTCTTCAGGGCTCAGGTACGAGGTGCTGTCAGTAACTACGGCGATATTTGGCAAACAGGCCCTCTCCTTTCGTTCTGTCTATAATATGCATGTATGAGTTCGTTTTCATTTTACGGACTTCCCGCCGGAAGTCAATGCCAAAGCGCAAAAAAGGCTGCCGATATTCCACCGGCAGCCTTTGCTTATTTAGCGGACTTTCACCCAGCCCTTTTTGATGGATTCGACAACCGCCTGCGTACGGTCGTTCACATTCATTTTCTGCAGGATATTACTCACGTGGTTTTTCACCGTTTTTTCACTAATATAGAGCGACTCACCGATCATCCGGTTGCTGTAGCCATCCGTCATCAGCTGAAGCACTTCGCACTCGCGGCGTGTCAGAATGTGGAGCGGCTTACGGTACTCCACCTCTTTGTAGCCGATTTCGGTATCGTCTGCGCCGTGATCGTCACCTTCATGGGCAAGCCGGCGATATTCGTTAATCAGATTCTGCGTTACCTTCGGGTGAATGTAGGCGCCGCCGGAGCCGACCACCTTCACCGCTTCAATCAGGGCGTCGGCATCCATTTCCTTCAGCAGGTAGCCGGAAGCTCCTGTTTTCAATACGTGCGTCACGTACGACTCATCGTCGTGAATGCTCAGAATAAGCACCTTTAAATCCGGGTGGCGTTCGATCAGCGTCTTGGTCGCTTCAACGCCGTTAACACCCGGCATGTTGATATCCATCAGCACAACGTCCGGATGATAATCGTTGACAAGAGCAAACGCTTCTTCTCCGTCACTGCCTTCTGCAACAATCTCAAAGTTTTCTTCCATATCCAGAATGCGTTTAACGCCTTCGCGGAAAAGCTGATGGTCATCAATTAACAGCAATTTGATTTTTTCATCGATACGTTCTTGCATACGTTCTCATCCTTTCTTCGCTTCACTTATCTTTTGGTTATTTAATGCAGTCTTTTGTTTTAATGAACCGGTACAAACACTTTCACTCTCGTGCCCTGGCCGACCACGGAATCAATCGTCAGCTCCCCGCCCAGCGCGTTCACACGTTCTCTCATGCCGAGAAGGCCGAACGATTTGTCCCGTTCCTTTTGTACGTCGAACCCTTTGCCGTCATCCTTGATTAAAATCGTAATGCTCGTCGGCCGCTGTTCGAGCTGTACCCTGAGAAGGTCCGGCTTTGCGTGCTTGTAGGCATTCTGGGCTGCCTCCTGGACAATGCGGAACAGTCCGATCTCAAGGTTCGGGGCGACTCTTGCTTCTTTCCCCTTCGTGGTAAACTCTGTCACCATGCCCGTATTGTCTTCAAGGTGGCGCAGATACTTCTGCAGCGTCGGCACGAGACCAAGGTCATCAATCGCCATCGGGCGCAGGTCATAAATGATCCTGCGTACTTCCCCGAGGCTCGAGCGGATCAGCACACGCAGCTCCCGGAACTCCTGGATGGCTTCCTCCGCGCTTTTTTCACGGGAGATTTTCTCTACAAGCTCCGAGCGGAGAAGTACGTGTGCGAGCGTCTGCGCCGGGCCGTCGTGAATTTCACGAGCCACCCGCTTGCGCTCGTCCTCCTGCGCTTCAATGATCTGCAGGCCGAACTCATGCTTTTCCCGGGCATTTTCGACAAACTCCCCGACGTCCTGAAGATCGCCGGCAAGAAAGTTATACACAATGCCTACCTGGGAAACAAGCGTTTCAGCCCGTTCAATGGTTTCATCCAGTTGAATCAGGCGGCGTTCGATATTGTCCCTGCGGTCGCGGAGGCGTTTTTCCTCCTGGCGCACCACAGCGAGATTTACCTGCGATTCGTTGGCTTTTTCATACACCTTCTGCACTTCTTCATCACTGAACTGCCGAAACCGTTTGCTTACCTCTGCTAACTGATTTCTTGCGACCCTGGCTTCAACCTCGAGCTGATCGGAGCGTTCAATCGTTCCCGAAATGTGTTCCTGTATTTCCTTCAACTCTTCCTGGAGTGAGTGAAGTTCTTTTCTGGAGGTTTCACTGATCTCAAAAATTTCTTCTTTGCTTTTCTCTACTGTCTGAAGCATTTGGTCAATAATTTGATCTAAGTCTGCTGCATTTCGCAAGGCTACCATCACCCTCTATACTTGCCTGCGAATTTTCAATACCGTTTGGAACGGTTCATGAATAGTTTAGCATATTCGTTTGGACCTATTCCGCTATGTAATGAAAAATCACAAATTTACATATTTACCTCTAATTTTGTTTCATTTTCGCCCGTTTCCTGTTATATACTGGCCAAAATGTTGCAACCATTACAATCATATTATACGGTAATAACATTACCTAGGAGGAATGTTACCGTATGCTTACTTCATATCGTACCATTAAACAGAGCGGACATCATGAATTTACCATAAATAAATCACGCTTTATTACCCATATTACCCGCGCAGAGGACGAAGTAACCGCTCATTCATTCATAGAGCAGATAAAAAAAGAGCACTGGAACGCCGCCCACAACTGTTCGGCGTATTTGATCGGCGAGCAGGACCATATTCAAAAAGCCAATGATGACGGTGAGCCGAACGGCACTGCCGGAGTACCAATGCTCGAGGTGCTGAAAAAACGGGAGCTGAAAGATACCGCCGTCGTTGTCACCCGCTACTTCGGCGGAATAAAGCTCGGCGCTGGCGGACTCATCCGTGCCTACGGCTCATCGGTTTCCGAGGCGCTGAATCACATCGGCATCGTGCGCCGTACGCTGATGCAGGAGCTCATTGTCTCTGCCGACTACAGCCTGCTCGGCAAGCTGGAATATGAAGCCCGGAAGTCCTCCTATATTCTTGATTCGATTGACTACGAAGAGCAGGTGAAGCTTCATCTTTATACCCCGGCCGAAGAAACGGAAGCGTGCCGGGAGTGGCTTGTGAACATAAGCAGCGGCCAGTCCGGGATAGATGAAGGGAAGCAGGCCTTCGTGGAAACCGACGAACCCTCGTAGCCTTTCATTTATTTCCCCGGTAATACGAAGCGGCCGCTGGCAAATACGTTCCCGGCCCAGAAATAGTTTTCGTACCGGGTGTTTATTTTGTTTACTATCGTTTCTGCCTCGGATACAATGAAAGAATATAATATTTTTCAAAATGCTCCCATTTCAGCTGATTTTTATATAATAGCGTATTTGCAGACGCTTTCTGCCGTTTTCTGTACTAAGATCATTATACAATCTAAAGGAGAAGTGCCGACATGCCAAGCTCAACGTCTCAACGGAGAAATCTTCGTAAAAGAAGAAAGAAATCCTTCATCTGGAAAACCACAGCCATCGTGGCATTACTTTTTCTTCTGCTTGCCGGAGGAGCTTCTGCCTACTTTCTCCAGCAGTTGAACAGCGTGTCCGCTGATACAGAGGAAAAGCTCGAACGCGGCGAAAAATCGGATCTCCGGGACCAGGCCGTTGATCCATCAGAGGACAGCTTCTCGGTTTTATTCCTTGGAGTGGATGACCGTGAAAATGGATCCATGGATGGACGCTCTGACGCAATGGTCGTCGGTACATTCAACAAGGACTCCAAAAAAGTAAAGCTTGTGAGTATTCCAAGAGATTCGCTCGTAAATATTGAAGGAAACGGCGAAGACAAAATCGCACATGCCAATGCATACGGCGGCACCGACCTGGCCGTCCAGTCCGTAGAAAATACACTGAACATCCCAATCGACTATTATGTAAAATCAGATTTCGCTGCTTTTACCGACATTATTAACGACCTTAACGGCGTCGACGTCGACGTGCCATTTGATTTCACGGAGGAAGGAACAGAGTTTGAAGAAGGTCCGGCAACGCTTAACGGCGAAGAAGCGCTGAAATACGTGCGGATGAGAAAAGAAGACCCGCGGGGCGATCTTGGGCGCGGCGAACGTCAGCAGGAAGTGCTTGAAAGCCTGATCAAAAAAGCCGGCTCCATCGAATCTATCGATAACTACGATGATGTATTTGACAGCGTCAGTGAAAATGTCAGCACCAACTTCACATTCGGCAACATGATCGCTCTGCAGCAGTACGCCGATTCGTTAAACGAAATTGACTCCAGCCAGCTGCGGGGGTCAGATACAACGATCAATGGCATTTATTACTACCAGCTGGACCCGGAGGAAACGCTCGAAACGTCCAACAACCTGCGCAAGCAGCTCGACCTTCCGGCTTCTGAAGAACCGCTGGCACTCCCCGGCACGCAGGTGAACAATGAAGCACCTGCTGTTGAAGAAACTCCGGCTGAGGAACCCGATGAGGAGCCTGCGGCTGAAGAAGAGGCACCGGCTGAGGAGTCCTACGAAGAACCTGCTGCAGAGGAGGAAGTGCCTGCAGAGGAAGAATCGTATGAAGAAGCTCCAGCGACAGAGGAACAAGCTCCGGTGGAAGAATCCTATGAAGAGCCGGCAACAGAAGAAGAGGCGCCGGCTGAGGAGTCCTACGAAGAGCCTGCTACGGAAGAAGAAGTACCGGCTGAAGAGGAGTCATACGAAGAAGCGCCAGCCGAAGAGGAAAGCTACGAGGAACCAACACCTTAAACCACAAGTTTTTCAGCATAAAAAAAAGCCCGGAAGGAGAAGATGCTCCTTCCGGGCTTTTCTATAACTATTTCCGGCCGATGCCGTGATAAATAAAGCCGGCTTCTTTAAATTCCCTGGCTTCAAATGCATTTCTGCCGTCAATCATGACCGGCTTGTTCATAATGCTTTTTAATTTCTCCGGCGTGACCTGAAGGCATTCATCCCACTCTGTCACAAGCATCGCCGCATCTGCGCCTTCGCAGGCATCCAGCGCGCTTTCTGCGAAATAAATGTCTCCCTCGAGCAGCTGCTTGGCATTGTCCTCTGCTACCGGGTCAAAGGCACGCACCTTCACACCGTATTCCTGGAGCGAACGGATGATTTTCAGCGACGGGGCTTCCCGCATATCGTCTGTGTTCGGCTTGAACGCCAGTCCGAGAAGCGCCACCGTAATATTGCGAATGTCTTCGTTAAAAATCACATTCAGGTGATCCACCATGCGCAGGCTCTGCTTTTCGTTCACGTCATTGACGGCCTGCAGCAGCTGCGGATAGTAGCCTTTGACCTCTGCCAGGTGCTTGATCGCTTTGACGTCCTTCGGGAAGCAGGAGCCGCCGTAGCCGATCCCCGCGTTCAAAAACTTCGGACCGATCCGGTTGTCCATCCCCATTCCGCGTGTAACCGCATTGATATCTGCACCGTAGTAATCGCAGATGTTTGCCACTTCGTTCACAAAAGAGATCTTCGTGGCAAGAAAGGCATTGGAGGCGTATTTGATCATTTCGGAGCTGCGCGGATCTGTCACGACGATGTTGTCTGTAAGCGGCTGGTGCAGCTCAGTTAAAATGCCCGCTGCTTTGTCGGAATTTGTGCCGATAATGACACGGTCAGGATTGAATGTGTCCTTCACAGCTGATCCTTCCCGGAGAAATTCCGGCACCGAGCATACTTCGATCTGCGCATCCGGATTTTTGTCTGCAATCAGTCTGCGCACTCGGTCTGCAGTTCCTACCGGTACCGTCGATTTATTCACCACGACACGGAATTTATCATCATCCACCGCTTCCCCGATTTCGTCCGCCACGCCGTACACGTAGGACATGTTCGCAGCCCCTGTTTCCGACTCAGGCGTGCCGACAGCAATAACCACCACGTCTGATGCCTGTACGGCAGGCTTCAGTTCTGTTGTAAACTGCAGGCGTCCGGCTGCCCGGTTTGAGTCCACCAGTTCTTTAAGACCCGGTTCATAAATCGGGATCTCCCCATTGTTCAGCCGGTCCACCTTCTCCGGAATTTTATCCACACAGATTACGTCATTGCCAAGTTCTGCAAAGCTTGTGCCTGATACAAGGCCCACATAGCCGGTACCTACTACTGTTAGCTTCATACATCTTCCCAACCTTTAATTTATGTATTTTCGTTCTTTTATACGCATGAATGACCGCTTATTGTTTAAGCGTTATTGCCAAATTTTATTGTATCATATTTTGCCATTTATTCTACATTCACTTCTGCATACATATTAAAGGTCCCGGTCTTCGACCTGCGAACGCACCGGCATGCCGGTCTGGGCTCCTTCCTTTTCGACAGAAAGCGCTGAGGCGGCATTGGCAAACCGGCAGGCCTCTTCAAGCGGCATCCCTTCTGCCACTGCTGTCGCAAACGCTCCATTAAAGGTGTCACCTGCCCCTGTGGTGTCCCGCACGTCCGCCGTCCGCACTGGAATGACGGCCTCGCGGCCATCTGCCCGGATAATCGATGCTCCCGCCGCTCCCTTCGTGATCACTACATTTTCACGGCGGCCGGGAATCGCCGGGTACGCCTCCCGCAGTTGTTCAAACTCCTGCTCGTTTGGTGTCAGATAGGAGGCTTTACCCCAATACGCCGGGGACAGCGGCTGCATGGGCGCCGGGTTTAAAATAACCGGCGTCTGCTCCTCCTCAGCGGTTTGAAGCACCTTCTCCACCGCCGGCGCTGGAATTTCAAGCTGTACGAGCACTGCGTCTGCCTCTCTCAGAAGCGACCGGCTTTCTTCAATATCATCAGGGCTGACCGTGGCGTTCGCCCCCGGGGTCACAATAATGCAGTTGTCTCCTTCAGATACAATAATTACAGCCACACCGCTCGCAAGGTCTGGACGCGTGCGGACATGGTCTGTATTGATGCCTTCTGCGTGTAAATGCTCCAAATATTCTGTGCCGAAAGCATCGCTTCCAACCGCTCCGACCATTGATACCCGGGCACCGAGGCGGGCAGCGGCCACTGCCTGATTGGCCCCTTTCCCGCCAAAATATGTATGAAAGCCTTCCCCGAGGATCGTTTCTCCCCGGGAAGGCATACGTTCCGCTGTGGTAACCAGATCCATGTTAATGCTTCCAACAACCACTATATTTGCCGGCATTCATCTATCACTCCCTGCTTGGACTAACAAAATTCTGCGTATAAAACGGACGGTTTTCGTCGTCGAATGCCACGCCGACACCAAGACCATCGTAATTGCCAAGCATCGCTTCGCGGTGCCCTTCATACGAATTCATCCATCCGGCCGTGGCATACAGCGGCGCCCGCTGCCCGGAGGCGATATTTTCGGCAGCCTGGACGTAGCGGATGCCGTCACTTTCGAGGCGGTCAAACGGCGACTGGCCTTCCGGATTCACGTGATCGAAAAACTGATTTTCAGCCATGTTTTCACTGTGCGCCCTTGCAACAGCTGCCACCGGCTCATTGTAGGCGAGCGTATCCCGGCCGAGCTGCACACGCTGCGCATTGGTTAAATGCCATACAAGCCGTTCATACGACTCCCGTACTTCTTCGGACTCTTCGGTATAGAACGACGAGTTTCTTTCCACCTCTTTATCCACCAGCAGCAGAGCATTCACCCTGTTTTCTTCATGGACATCATAGAAAAAGGTCGCAAAGCCTTCCTCCACTTCGTAGAGGCCCTGCTGCTGTTCATCCGTTTCCGTGCGGATGTTTCCGCGGGTTACCGTCTCCATCGATTCACCGTACGTATCCTGAATCACATTGCGCCCGGTGCCCCAGCCGTTTCCTTCACTGTCCTGCCACGTCTGCTGGTTGGAATAAAGTGCCACTACACGTCCGTCCTCAATCCCGTACTGGGCGTACTGTTCATAATCATCGTCGTAATAAATATGCCAGTCGAACGAATAGCTGCCGGCCTGCACGTCCTTCGCTTCCCCGCGTGCCGTTTCCACTTCTTCAAGACTGTCTCCAAGACTCACGCCTGCAACCTCCCAGTCCCCTGTTCCTTCAGGCACTTCCGTTTCTACAGTGCCAGCTTCTGGAGCGCCTCCGCTCGTTTCATCCGCCTGCAGGTTTTCCCCGAGCAGATTGGATAAAAACAGGGCCATTCGTTCGCCCTGCGTCTCCGTTCCTTCGTATGTCGTGCCGCCTGCTTCCTCGAGACGGTCTTTAACCCCGCTCCAGGGAGAATCCGCCGGGCTGTAAACTACGACCGCTGCCAACAGAGCCAACAACACCGCCGTACCAACCAGACTCTTCATGTGCATAACTCCTCTATTTGCTCATTTATTGTTTGTTTTACTCGTATATTTTAATTGTACAGGAAAAAGGCCTGTGGGAATATTAACTTGCATTTGGATATTCCCCTTAAAAGTCCTTCGGCAGAATGATATACTATAAGGACGTACAGACTATCTTTAACGCCGGTGCATGTATATAACAAACTTTATAACTATGACATTTATAAAAGGGTGAAAAAGTATGGCTTTATTCGGTAAAAAAAAGCAATCGTCCCAGGGTGACGCTGTTAAACCAGAAGAACTGGCAGACCAAACCCCGGCGGATGAGGAAACCATAGACGAAGCACATGATGACAGCGGACGGACCGTAGAAACGACTCTCAGCCTGCATCCGGACGCCGAAATTCCGGAAGAGGATGAATACTACCTGCGCTTTTTAAACGGGGAAGCACCCCGGCTAAAGCCGGGGCAGGTGGCTCTATCGGGCATAAGCGCACAGCGGGATGAAAACGGACTGATGCTTGTCACCGCCTTTATCCGCAACGGGGCAGAAAAAGCCATCCGTTTGAAGCAGTCCACGGTGCTTCTGATGAGTAATGACAACCAGGTAATCGCGAAAAAGAAAGTGGATTTAAGCGGTGTCGGCGATATCCCGCCAAGAAGCGCCCGGCCGTGGAACTTTTATTTCGCGCCTAAGGAACAGCTTCAGCGGGAACTTCCTAAAGACGGATGGAAAATCGGCTTTCACGTGGAAAAACCAAAGCGCGAGCACCATCTTGACCTTGCCGACAGCTGGAAAAGTGCGCTCAGCGACCAGCAGGTGGACAAGCTGAAGGACATGATCCGTGACATGAAGCCGCCGCGTCCCGGTGAGGTCAACTTCATGGGGATGCGCGCCGTGCAGTCGGAAAACGGTGACCTGCATGTAACGCTTCTCATCCGCAACGGGGGCAACAACGAGCTAAAGCTCGACAACGTGCCGCTGCAGGTGGAGGATGCGCACGAAGAGGTCATTGCCCGGGGCGGATTTAAGCTCGACGATTTTGCCGTGCAGCCGTTCTCAAGCCGGCCATGGACGTTTGTTTTTCCGCACCGTCTTCTGAAAAAAGAGGAAATTGATCTTTCCAAATGGAGAGCATATCCGATTAAAAAGAAACAGAATGAAGACAACGCGTAACGAAGGAGCCCAAACCGGGCTCTTTTTTTACGCAAAAAAAGCCGCCGTGGCAGTTGCCCGGCGGCTATTCTCTACAATGACTACTTTTTATCCGTTTCGGTTTGCAGAATATTGTTCTGCAGGTAATCCTCAAGCGGCTCACGCAGATCTTCCCGGTCGAGCGCAAAGTCGATCGTCGCTTTAACAAAGCCGAACTTATCGCCAACATCGTAGCGCACACCGTCAAATTCATACGCCAGCACGTCCTGGCTTTCATTCAGCTTCGTAATGGCATCCGTCAGCTGGATCTCATTGCCGGATCCTGGCGGCAGCGTTTCGAGAATGTCGAAGATTTCCGGTGTCAGAACGTAGCGTCCCATTACCGCATAGTTGGACGGAGCATCTGCAAGATCCGGCTTTTCCTTTAAGCCCTGGACTTTATGCACGCCGGCTTCTTCCTCGCTTTTCGGATCAATGATGCCGTATTTGGAAACGTCCTGGTCCGGCACCTGCTGGACGCCGACAACCGAGCTCTGGTATTTATCAAACACGTCTGTCAGCTGCTTCATGCACGGCTCGTCCGAATGCACAATATCATCCCCGAGAAGTACAGCAAACGGCTCGTCTCCGATAAAACGGTGGGCGCACCAGATGGCATGGCCGAGGCCCTTCGGCTCTTTCTGGCGGATGTAGTGAATATTTGCCATATTGGAGATCTGCTGGACCTCCTCGAGCTGCTTCGTTTTGTTTTTCTTTTCAAGCGTCTGCTCGAGCTCGTAGGAAACGTCGAAGTGGTCCTCGATCGCGCGTTTGCCGCGGCCGCTTACAATAATAATGTCTTCAATGCCGGCAGCAATCGCTTCTTCTACTATGTATTGAATAGTGGGTTTGTCCACGATCGGAAGCATTTCCTTCGGCTGCGCCTTTGTCGCCGGAAGAAAACGCGTTCCAAGCCCTGCGGCCGGGATAATAGCTTTACGTACTTTCATCTTTTTTCCTCCTTGATAACTGTGCTGCGTGCCCTGCACGCATGTTAAATATAAGACAAATTAAGCTGTATTCAACATACCATATCGAACGGGAAATACAAATACATGGGATAAAATCATACTGCTTGAATTTTCCAAAAGCAGGGCAGGGCTCCCAAAGTGTTGTCACATTCTGCTTCTTCCTTTTGTTGGAATATATGGTATAGTAGTTATATTCTAACACGAAAGGAGGCGCAACCGCGTTTTTTTCTGCTCCCAAGGTCCTGTCTGCGGCCTTATTTTCACCAACCCCCTCCTCTTGGTGAAATACTCCCTACAAATTTTTAACGAAAGAGGTGTATGCCCGTGCCCCGGGAAGAACGCCTTTGGTTTCCTGGCACCGTCTATTACATTACTGCAGCTGGGGCTTCCAACCGCACTTTATTTCCCGACGAAAAAGACTATAAACAATACGTATACTTATTAGCCAAAGTAATCAATACCACGAAGCTCGATCTTCACGCCTACTGTTTGCTTCCGGACAGCATTCATCTGCTGGCCGAATCCACGTACGTCTCCATCTCCACAATTATGCGGGAGCTGCATGCGTCCTATGCCATGCACTACCGGCGCCATTATGACACCGGAGGCCCCGTTTTTCAGTCTCGTTACCATTCCGAACTTCTCCCTGATGAAACCTCCTTTTTTGAACAGAGCCGCCGGATACACCTGCTTCCTTCTGAGAAGCTGGATCATCCCTACCCCGGATCATACCGGTGGTGCAGCGCACGGGACTACCTTGCGCCCCAGCCCGAGTATGCCCCGAGGCATCCCTTTTTATCCCTCGAACGCACTCTTGCCTTTTTTCCTTCTCCAAGACATGAATACTTTCACCAATTTTTATACCACACGTCTGTAACCCAGACCCACTAACTATTCAGGAGTGATTACATGTTTAACCAGGTGACGCTTGTCGGCAGATTCACCCGCGATCCCGAATTAACCTATACGAAGGACAGGACCCCGGTATGCAACTTCACCCTTGCTGTTCAGCGGTCCTTTCGCAACCAGGAAGGGGAATACGACGCCGATTTCGTGCCTGTTACCGTATGGCGGCGCCAGGCGGAAACGACGTGCGAATACTGCCACAAAGGCGCTATGGTCGGTGTGAAAGGAAGAATTAATACACGTCTGTACGACAACAAGGACAATAAACGCGTGCAGGTGGTTGAAGTAAACGCTGAAGACGTGCGGTTTTTAAAGCTGCAGTCAGGCGCTTCTGACGCACCGCCGGAAGGCATCGGCTTAAGCACTGAGCCTTTTCCCGCCGGTATGTAGCAGTTCTCCCCTTGCTTTATCCCCCGCGTTACCCCCTCTTTCATAAACAAAGTCCCCCGCACTCCTCTGCAGGGGACTTTTTACATAAAGCGCGATCCGTATCTCCATAGCCAGCACAAAACAACAATCACTGCCGCAGCGGACACTCCGGCCATGTCGAGAGCAACATCCTGCCACATGCCGTGCCTGTCCGGGCTGAAGTGCTGCCGGAACTCGTCAAGCATGGCAAACATCAATACAAACCCATACGCCCCGGCGAGCTTTCCCCAAAACGGCAGGCGGTACGGGTAAACTGCGAGCAGAGCCGCCAGAAATATAGCGGTGAACATAAACACGTGGCTTGCCTTGCGGATGAAAAATTCCACATAGCCTTCCACGCCGGAGGCAGCTACACTCACCGGCTCTCCTCCATAGGAAAAGGACGGTACGGATACATACGGCTGCAGCCGCTCAAATGGGATGTGCTCGAGCCACGGACGAATGTCCTGCTGCTGATATGGCATGGAAGTTGAAATGAGAATAGTTAGTACAGCACCTGCAAGCGGCAGTGCAAACAGCCATTTATGCGCGGACAGACTTTCTGCACGTATATCCAAGGTGCTTACCTTCTTTCTTCTTTATTTTCAGTATAAAAAACCTTATGGCGCTTTTCCAGCTTTTAACCCCATACTGTCCATGTAATACTGATGGTAATAACCATAACAATCAGACTCACCGGCGCACCGATTTTCATGAAATCCGTGAACCGGTAGCCGCCCTGCGTATACACAAACAGATTCGTCTGGTAGCCAATCGGCGTAATAAAGCTCGCGGACGCTGCAATTGCGACAATTACCGCAGCTGCCAGCGGAGAAACAGACAAAATATCCGCTGTTTCCAGTGCCACCGGCAGCATCACGATGGCCGCCGCATTGTTGGTCACCACTTCGGTAAACACATTTGTCAGAACATAGAGGGCTGTAAAAACTCCGAGCACCCCAAACGGCATAAACCAGTCAATCATCTGTTCTGCGAGAAGCGGAGCCGCCCCCGTACTCATCATCGCTTCTCCGAGTCCAAAGGCAGCAGCAATGACGATCAGCACTTCATATGGAAGATACCGGTGGGCATCCATCAGCGAAAGCGATCCTGTCAGGAGCAGTCCGGCGACGGCGATCAGCGCTGCATAGAAAATAGGAATGATCTGCAGGGCAGCGAGCCCCACCATCAGCATCATCATGACGAGCGGCAGCCAGCTCTTCCACCTCGGCCCCTTCAAAAAAGGATTCACGCTGTTTTTCAGTACGTGAAAGTCATTGTGGGCGCTCGTTTTTTGTTCAAATTCCGGCCCAGCCAGCAGGAGTAGTGTGTCCCCCGGCTTTACCACCATTTCTTTCATTTCGGACGAATAGCTCTCATCATAACGATGAATGCCGATAATCGCAGCATCAAATCGCTGGTCAAAGAAAATGTCCTTTAGCTTTGTAAATAGAATGTTGGAGTAGTGGGTTACCATTACTTCCATCAGCTTGCGATCATTCGGCTCTTCAGCTGTTTTTTTCTCACTCGTTTCCGTTCTAATATCAAGTCCATCCGTATTTTCGAGCACCGCTATCTGCGCCAGGTCTCCGTATACCATCAGACAGTCACCCGATTCAAGAATGTGGTGTTCGCCGGCCTCCCTGCTTTCCGCTTCCCCTTTTGGCAGTAAAGCCAGCAGCTGCAGAGACGGATCATTAATAAAACCCGCCCGTTTCAGCGTATCTCCGAGATGCTTATAATCAGGTGTGATTTCTAGCTTGAGCATGTATTTCCGGCGGCCCTCCTTCTGGTAAAACAGCGGCGGCTTCCGGTCCGGCAGAATCTTTATGCCAATCGTTAAAATAAAGATGGTCACAGCAATTGTTGCAGGTATGCCGATTAAAGCGAGCTGAAAAAAATGAAACCCCGCGTATCCCCGCTCCAGCAGGAGCCCGTGCACGACAAGGTTGGTGGACGTTCCTATCAGTGTAATCGTGCCCCCGATGATCGTGGCGTAGGACAAGGGAAGCAGGAATTTGGACGGCGCCAGATCATATTTTTCGCACCACCGTTTCACAAGCGGCGAAAACGTCGCTACAATCGGCGTATTGTTCAGAAAACCGCTCATAAGCGCCGAGGGCACGAGCATTTTCATTAGCGATCCTCTAGGGGTACGCCCTTTACTCAGTACTCCTTCAACGAACCGATCCACGATGCCGGTCTGCTGGACAGCACCTGCAACAATACAAAGAAGGCCCACGGTCAGCATGCCCTGGTTGGCAAACCCCTTCAGCCCCTGTTGTGGTGTAATAATCCCTGTGATAAGCAGCAGTGAAAGAACGAATAAAAAAATAATACCCGGCCTCGCTATTTCTTTCATCAAAGCACCAATCATCGCCAATACGATAATCAGCACCCATACAATCTCCCAGGACACGCCGTCACCTCCCTTTTTTATAATTCATAGTATTTTAATATGTTTAATCAATTTTAGACTCACAACCTATTATACTTATCGCCAGGTAATTGTAAAGGAACACTATATGTTTTACACTAGAGAAAGAGAGGTTTCTTACTAGGCGCTGGCTTTCTTCAATGGAGAGACAGTTTTTCGGCGCGTAATCATAAATCTCTTGAAATACTTTGAAAAGAGGTGAACCAAAATGGCATTCGTCATTACATCGCCATGTATAGAAGAAAAAGCAGGGGAATGCGTGGATGTTTGTCCTGTAGACTGTATTGAAGAAGGAAAAGAGCAATTTTATATTGATCCAGACGTCTGTATCGACTGTGGTGCCTGTGTAGTTGTCTGTCCAGTAGAAGCTATCATCGAGGATACTGAACTGACACCGGAAACAGAACCGTATCTGGAAAAAGCAAAACAATATTTCGGTACAGAATAAATCGAATCCCGCTTTCCATCAGCGGGATTTTTATATTTTTACAATTAGGCAGATTAAATCGGGGGAAAACGGGTATACCATTACTACCCCACCCCATACCTCGATTATTGGACCATCTGAAGCCAGTTATATCTGCTGGCCCGGTTCATAATTGTGCCACTTCCTGATGCCCGCAGGCAGATGCCTGCGGGCATTTGGTATGTATAAAAACAAAAATAAAACCGAAGCTCCTGAGAGCTCCGGCTTATCATTATACTTATTCTTCCGCTTCAAGGTCTTCGATGGATTCAATGTCCATGTATTCCGGAACGACCAGGCCGGTAATAGCGCCTTCAAGGTTCGCACCAAGGTCTTCATAGTCATCGCCGTATTCTTCCATCTGGCTTGCGTGCGTGTTCGGGAACCAGCCGGCAACCATGCCGTCTGCTTCGCCGTCAGCAACAGCCGCAAACATTGGTCCAGCTTCAAGCTGTGTTAATGTTACGTCGTAGCCAAGATCGGTAAGCACTTCTCCGACTACGTTAGTGGAAGCAATTTCAGAGTCCCAGGCCACGTAGACGAGTTCAATCGCTTCGCCGTCGACCTCTTCCACGCCGTCGGTCCATTCAGATACCATGTCTTCGTTTTCATCGACCCATGTAGCAGCAGCTTCAGCCGGCTCGGTGCCATCCTGAATCTCTACCATGATCTCTTCCATGTTTTCTGCTTCCCACTGGAACTGATCAAGGAACTGATATGCTCCCGGCATATCCTCTTCAAGTCCCTGGCGTACAACAGTATGAATATCATCACCGTCACCGAAGGAGCCTTCCGGGTCTTCCAAATACTTCAGATCATATTCCGCAAATTTCCAGTGCGGAGTCCAGCCGGTAACAATAATCGGCTCTTCATTTTCAATCGCGTCGCCGAGTGCGCTCGTCATCGCCGCACCGGAGCTCGACTGCAGATTCCAGTTGCTAAGGCCGTAATCTTCGATGGCCTGTTCACTTTGAGACATAATACCAGCACCGGCATCAATACCGGTAATCGTGTAGTCTACTTCTTCACCAAAACCGCCGCCGGAAGAGGATTCTTCACTCGATCCGGAATCGTCAGAGCCGCCGGATTCCTCTGAATCCCCGCCTCCTCCGCCACCGCAGGCGGTCATCACTGCTGCCATTGAAATCCCGGCTGCGCCTAAACCAGCTTTTTTCCATAATTTCTCCATGTGAATTACTCCCCTTTTGTTCTTAATTGTATGGATACTCCCTGTTCCGGGAGGTATACCTATTTTCGTTTACTTGCTCCAATGCCCTGCGTCAGCCGGTCCAGAATGATCGCTACAATCACGATCGCAAGGCCGGCTTCAAAGCCGCCGCCGACATCGTTGCGGCCGACCGCAAAGTACACCGCCGTCCCGAGGCCGTCTGCCCCGATCATCGAAGCAATAACAACCATCGAAAGTGCCAGCATGATCGTCTGGTTAATCCCGGCCATGATCGTTGTTTTCGCCATCGGCAGCTGTACCTTAAACAGCTTCTGGTTTCCTGTCGACCCGAAGGCCTCCGACGCTTCGATAATTTCGGTCGGCACCTGCCGGATCCCGAGATTCGTAAAGCGGATCGTCGGCGGCATCGCAAAGATGACCGAGGCGACGACGCCCGGCACCATCCCGATGCCGAAAAAGGCAACTGCCGGGATTAGGTACACAAAGGCGGGCATCGTCTGCATAAAGTCGAGCACCGGCTTGATCGTGCCCTCGACTGCAGAACTCCTGGACATCCAGATGCCGACCGGAACCCCGATGACAATGGAAATTACTCCGGCGGTCAGCACAATCGCAAGCGTCAGCACCATGTCCTCCCAGTAGCCCAGGTTCCAGATGAGCAGCAGCCCGAGCAGGACAAACACGGTAAGCCCGATTTTTCTGCCGGCAAACCAGAACGTTAATCCAACAATAATAATCAGCAGCAGCCACGGCGGAAAGATGCCAAAAAACCATTCAAATCCACTGATAATATAGCCTATAAAATCGGTGAGCGGCCCAAAAATAAATTCGGCTTGGGTCAGCCAGTCGACAAACGCATCAATCCAGGCAGCAAGCGGCAGCGGTGTAATGTTACTCAACGGCTGACACCTCCTTACCTGAAAGCAGTGCCATGACAGCGCCTCTTACAACTATGCCTACAATCTTATTATCTTCATCAACGACGGCTACTGGTGTGTTTTTGTATGTAAGCAGCTCGATCATTTCCTTGACTACTGTATCCCTTTGTACCGTAGGCACGTCTTCATGCAGAATGCTTCGCATATCTTCCGACCCCTGCTCCACCAGGCGCGATACTTCATCGGCATGGACAATACCGAGCAGCGTCCGGTCTTTATTCGTTACATACAGGCTCGAAATACCTTCCTTTTTCATGCGCTGAAGCGCGGCTCTCGGCCCGTCCTTATCGATCGTGAGCGTCTCGGGCCGTTTCATGACGGATTCGGCGGTAAATACCTTGGAGCGGTCCACGTCTTCCACGAACTGGGCGACGTAATCATCCGCCGGATGCTGGAGAATTTCCTCCGGTGTACCAATCTGAACCACCCGTCCATCTTTCATAATCGAAATGCGGTCCCCGAGCCGAAGCGCTTCGTCCAAATCATGGGTAATAAACACAATTGTCTTTTTCATCCGGTCCTGAAGCTCCAGCAGCTCATCCTGCATTTCCTTCCGGATCAGGGGATCAAGCGCCGAGAAGGCTTCATCCATCAGCAGAATATCCGTGTCTGCGGCGAGTGCCCGTGCCAGGCCGACCCGCTGCTGCATCCCGCCGGACAGCTCGTCCGGATACATGTTGCCGTAGCCGCCAAGCCCGACCAGCTGCAGAGCTTCGTCTGCTTTTTTCTTTTTTTCCTGCTCCTCGAGTCCCTGAATTTCCAGGCCGTACGCGACGTTGTCGAGAATTGTCCGGAACGGAAATAGTCCGAATTGTTGGAAAACCATGCTCATTTTTTCCCTGCGCACCGCTCTCAGCCCTTTGTCGTCCATACGGGCCAAATCGTCACCGTCCACCCAGACGCTTCCTTCGGTCGGATCAATTAACCGGTTCAGAAGTCTCACAAGTGTAGATTTTCCACTCCCGGAAAGTCCCATGATCACAAATATTTCTCCGGCCTCCACCGAAAAGTTGGTCCGGTTCACGCCAACCGTGCAGCCGGTTTCTTCCAGGATTTCGTCTTTCGATTTCCCCTGTTCCAGCAGTTTAATTGCACGATTCGGGCGTTTGCCGAAGACCTTAGTTAAGTTTTCCACTTCTATCTTCGCCAACGTTTCACACCCCGTTTACTATGTCTCTGTCTAAATTTATTATCACTCTTATACTATATATTATTAGGCTAAAAGTTACAAAACTTTTATCATGCCATTTAGGGCCGTTTGAGGCGTAAAGTATATACTGTACATACATTATATACTTATATCTATTAATATCTGCTGATTAAAGGACTTAACGACCGAATATTCAATTTTTTTATTTCACAGCCATTTGCTAAACTTTAACCATACATGCAAAAAGGGGGGGGTCCGTATGGAAAAGAAGCAGCATATTCAGAACAAGCTGGAGGAAGCAAAAAACCAGTTCATTTCCACGATTGCCCAGAACATGGGCCTATACGGTGTTTCCGATACAAACGGACGCCTGTACGGAACCATGTTGTTTGCCGAGCGTCCAATGACACTCGATGACATGAGCGAGGCACTGGGCATGAGTAAAATGAGTATGAGCACCGGTATACGGGCCCTCATGGATGCAGGCATGGTCGAACGGGTATGGGAAAAAGGGGTACGCAAGGATTTGTACCAATCCAACGACGACTGGTATCAATCATTTACCTCTGTTTTTGTCAACCGCTGGCGGGAGGCCTCGGATAATAACCAAAATGCAGCCCGCCGTGCCAAAGAGGAATTTGAATCCTGTTTAGAGGAAGCGGAGGATCCCCTCCTTATCGAAGAGCTTCAGCACGATCTTGAAAAAATCAATTACGCCCTGAGCTATTATGAATGGCTTGATGAAGTAATCCGCATTTTTGAAAGCGGTGAAATTTTTGCGAAGATCCCCCCAAAGTAACTCCCGCTTTCAAATTTCCAGCAACGGCAGCCGGTGCTCAAGCCGGATCTGCTCCCTTACTCTGACTGCTGCCTCTGCCCCCGTGGCATCTTTTTGCCAGAGGAGAGCATACTGATACAGGTCGTGCCATTCCAGAATATTCGCAAACTGCTGCAGCGAAGAAAGCGGTATGCTTCGTACACTGTCATAGCCGGCGAGCAGTTCATTAAAAATCATCCGGGCAAAGGGCTGATAGTCCTGTTCACCGGAAAAGGAAAGCAGAATGTCCCGCAGCAGCGCGGCAAGATCATATAAGCTCACATGAACTCCCGGCATCGCTCCCGGGGACAAACCCTCTCCCCCTGCATTTTGCTCCCTATTTATTTCTCTGAAAACAAAACCTGTGTCCTCCAACTGAAGGGCTGCACGTTTGATCACGGGAAACAGCGCATCGATGCTTCGCCGGATCATCATCTGGCCTTTTGGAAGCAGCATTTCCATCTGCTGGTATTCTGTCTTTAAAGTCTGCTCCGCCAGCCAAACGCTGTCTTTATCGTTTAGCGGCAGTTTCTCGTGCCAGCTTCGGTGCTTTTCTGCCAGACAGGCGCCAAGCTGCCGGTAATTTCCCCCTTCCTTACCAGCGTGGCCACGGCTACCCGGCTTCTTCTGATACATATAGGCCCAGCCTGCCTCCCCGGCCTCTGCCAGTTTTTTTCCCTCTCTTGTCTTTTTGATGCTGATATCGTTGTCAGCTTCAAGCCACCGGACCGTATCGTTTTCCGGAAGCGCAAGATCACCGGTCACAAGCTCCCACACTAATCCTTCTTTATCACTTACACTCCAGCATCTGGCTCCTTGCTGCCCGGACGAAGCTGCTTCTATACCGTATACCTGTTGAATCCAACGACGGATCGATTCTGTGTTCATTGGTCTTCCCCATTTCATTTACTGTAGATTTTTTCGTTTTTCTTTTACACTGGACTAGCATAGAAAAGCATTCTGTTTAGCTGGAGGAACGCAGATGAATATCAGTATTCTTGATCAATCACCGATTGCAGAAGGCGAGACCCCCGAAAAAGCCTTCGAACACAGCCGCGAGCTCGTTCAAATGGCGGAGAATTGGGGATTTCACCGCTTTTGGGTAGCCGAGCACCACAGCACCAGCGGTTTGGCCGGCTCTTCGCCGGAAATTCTGATGTCACATCTCGCAAGCGTCACCACAAGCATCCGCATTGGCTCGGGAGGCGTCCTGCTCCCACAGTACAGTCCGTACAAAGTAGCCGAAAACTTTAAAGTGCTTGAAGCTTTATTTCCGGGCCGGATCGACCTTGGCATTGGAAGATCTCCCGGCGGAGGTAATACGATCCGGGAAGCCCTGACGGATGGAAATAAAAAGAGCATGTCCGCCTTTCCCCGCCTTCTTCAGGAGGTCCAGGGGTTTATTGACCGCTCTCTTCCCGGTGACCACCCCTATGCGTCGATCAAAGCCTCTCCGATGAGCAGCTCCCTGCCGGAAACCTGGGTACTCGGTTTGTCCGAGCGCGGCGCCCGGGATGCCGGCAAACAAAGCGCCGGCTTCATGTTCGGCCAGTTTATCAGCCCGGATCAGGGCGCCTTGGCGGTCCGTAAATACCATGCCTCCTTTGTACCAAGCGACCGGCAGCCCCGGCCGGTCGCCGCTGCCTGTGTATTTATCGTCTGTGCGGCTACCGATGAAGAGGCTGCCCGCCTGGCGCTGAGCCAGGACCAGTGGCTTTTAAATGTCGAAAAGGGCACAAATACAAAAGTCCCTGCTCCGGAAAGCGTAAATCCTGCTGCCTGGACGCAGGAAGAACAGGAAAAAGTGCGGGAGAACCGGCGCCGGGCTGTTATCGGTTCCCCGGCCACCGTGCAGAAACAGCTGCGTGAACTGCGGGATAAGCTCGGGCTCGATGAGCTGATGGGCATTACCAACATTTATGATTTTGAAGCAAAAAAGAAATCCTTCCAATACGCCGCCAATATTGCCGCCAACCTTTAAACGAAAAAATCCGCACGCTCATTTTCCGAGCGTGCGGATTTTTTGTTTTCCTAGTAAGAATCTGCTGCCGGTACTCCCTGGCTGCTTTCCTGGGATTCTTTTTCGCTGGAGCGGAAGGAGAGCCACGAAAGCATCAGACCTAACAGCGTAATGACAGCGCCGGCCATCCCGATCATCGGCAGGCTGAGACCGAGACTGATGACCACACCGCCAACCCAGGCGCCAAAGGCGTTCGCCAGGTTAAAGGCAGAGACCGCGGACGCGCTTGCGATCGAAGGCGCCCCTTCTGCTGCCCGGATAACCGTTGTCTGCAGAATTGGTACTGTACCAAAGGCTCCCATCCCCAGCAGAAGCACCGATACCGGGGCTAGCCATGGGATGGTACTCGTTAAGGTGAGCGTCGACAGAATCACGGTCAGTGAAGCCATCACGACCATCAGTGGCTTCAACAGGGATTCTGCATTCAAACGCCCCGAAAGCATGTTACCCAGAACGCCTCCGACCCCGAATAAAAATAGGGAAAGCGTTATACCTGCCGGACCAAAGCCTGTTATATCCTGAAGCAGGGGCTCAATATACGTATAGGCGGTGAAAACACCTGAATAGCCGAATACTGTAATAGCGAGTGCAAACAACACCTGTTTTCTTTTGAATACGCCAAGCTCTTTTCTCATGGACGTTGGTTCTTCAGCATTCATATTCGGCACGAAAAAGATGATTCCGAGCAGGCTGATCACGCCGAGGCCGGCAATACCGGCAAACACTATGCGCCAGTCAAATAAATCTCCGATATACGCACCGAACGGTACGCCGATCATTAAGGAAATCGTCAGACCGCCGTTAATGGCAGCCACCGCGCCGGACTTTTTCGACGGAGGGACAACTTCGCTTGCCATAACCATCGCAATGGCAAAGAACGGACCGTGCATCAATGCAGAGAAGACGCGTGCCCACAGCAGCACCGTGTAATTTGGCGCCAGGGCGCTGGCAACGCTGGATCCGATAAACAAAAGCATTAACCCAATTAATACATACTTCCTTGGAAATTTCACCAGAAGAGATATAGCAATTGGCGAGAGCACGGCGACGCCGAGCGCATACATGCTGACAATCAGACCCGCGGCAGAAATCGTGATGCCAAAGGAGTCAGAGACATTCGACAAAATCCCCATGGCGACATATTCAGTAGTTCCGATAGCGAACGTAGAAATCATAAACATGGCAATCATCACCATTGGGCGGAACGTTTGGCCATTGCGTACGATCATTGTTATCCCTCCTTGATACATTAGTTAATTAATTTTTCACTCTGTTTTATCTCACAACGAGTTCTTATTCTATAGGCTGGGCTTTTATACGTCTAGACTGTAAAACGCTTACGACACAAAATCGTCACATTTTTTCTGTTGATTTTTTTATTTTTATCATGTAAGGGTTATCATTTCCTTTTTATCAATATTTTTATTTATTTTACGTATCCATCGTTATGATGCTTTTTATACAATTCGCTGTTATCAGGGGTTTGCGCGGAATTTGGCAGGGGTAAACCTTTTTTCGTGCGTACTATTCAAAACGTTTCGATAAACTCATACAGCAGGAAAGAAGGGACATCATGTTTTCACTTTTTACATTCATACTTATTACTATTGCCATTGCCGGCTACGCCGCCTACCGGACGAAAAACATTAACATGCAGAGTCAGGAGGGGTATTTTCTCGGCGGCCGCAGTCTGATGGCACTTACCATTGGCTCATCCACCCTGCTTGCCAATCTCTCCACTGAGCAGCTCGTTGGACTTAGCGGGCAGACGTACACCGGCTCGATGGCTTCGATGGCCTGGGAGGTTACTACACCAGTGGCGCTCATTTTTATGGCATTTATGTTTTTACCTAAATACTTACGAGCGGGCGTAACTACCGTTACCGAGTTTCTTGAAAAGCGCTATGATCAGCGGACAAGGCAGATCGTTTCATTACTTATGCTGCTCGGGTTTGCCTCCTCGTTTCTGCCGACCGTGCTGTATTCCGGCTCCCTCGTGCTTGATCAAATATTTGATATTTCGGATGTGCTTGGCACGAGCCAGTTTTTCACCGTCTTAATCGTTTCTGCCGGCATCGGACTTGTCGGCATGCTTTATATTGTATTCGGCGGCCTGAAGGCTATCGCTTCCGCTGATTCACTGTACGGCGTCGGACTAATTGCCGGTGGTATTCTTATTCTCGTACTCGGACTCATGGCACTCGGCAATGGCAATATGTTTAACGGGGTTGGGACGCTCACCTCGGAGCATACTGACAAATTAAACGCCATCGACGGCAGCAACGACGCCCAGGTGCCGTGGCCGACAATATTTATGGGGCTTTTATTTAACAATCTTTTTTACTTTTGTATTAATCAGGCCATCGTCCAGCGCCCGCTTGCGGCACGTAATTTAAAAGAAGGTCAGAAGGGTGTCATGATTACTGCCCTATTTAAATTGTTCGGTGCCTTTTACCTCGTACTTCCTGGCGTCATCGCCTATCATCTGTACGGCAGCAGCCTCGCGAATGGAGACGCCGCCTATCCGACGCTCGTGACTGACCTGCTGCCGCCGGTACTGACCGGTGTGTTCGCAGCTATTTTGTTCGGCGCTGTCCTGAGTTCATTTAACGGAGGCATCAACAGCGTTATTACGCTGTTTACGCTTGATTTATATAAACCGTTGTTTCACCCGGATGCCGATGAAGCAGCCCTCGTTCGTTCCGGGCAGCGGTTTGCCATGATCGTCGCTATTGTCTCCATCTTTATTTCTCCCTTTATTTTGTTTGCACCGTCAGGGTTATACAATTACCTGCAGGAAATGTTTGGTTTCTTTAATATTCCGGTGCTTGCCATTATGGTCGTCGGCTTTTATACAAAAAATGTATCACCGTTTGCTGCAAAGGTGGCTGTACCGGTACACATCATTTTGTACGGCGCAAGCAAAATCTTTATCGGAGAGCTCAACTTCCTTTATGTATTGAGTGTGCTGTTTCCGCTCAGCGTCATTGTGATGCTCGTTGCAGGGAAACTCAAGCCGATGGATAAGCCTTTCGAATTCAAAAACGAAGCACCGGTGGACATGGTGCCGTGGAAATATGCCAAGCCGGCAGCGGCCGGCCTGATTATCGGCATCGGCATTCTTTATGTAATCTTCTCTCCTCTAGGAGTCGCTTCCTAACCTCAAAAAAAGTGCACCGCGGCCGGAGTGGCTGCGGTGCTTTTTCGTTTACTCCCATTTTTCAAGGACAATTTTACCAATCGTTTTACCCGACTCCACCCGTCGATGTGCTTCTTTCATCTGGCCGGCATTCAGCGGGGTCAGCGTTTTGGTGAGCGTCGGCTTGATTGTTCCCTGATCAAAAAGATCAGCCAGTTCACCCAGAATTACGTGCTGCCGGATCATATCCTCCGTCTGGTACATCGGCCGCGTAAACATAAACTCCCACATGAAGGCGGCACTTTTTGCCTGCAGGTCGGTCAGCGGAAGCGGCTCCTCTGTTTCCACAATGGAACAAATGGTTCCCTGCGGACGAATGCACTCTGCCATCCCTGACCAGTGCTGGGCCGTATCGGTGAAGCAGAGAATATAGTCGACGCCGTCATATCCTGCCTCCTGGAGCTGTTTGAACAGAGGCTGGTGATGGTTAATCACTTTGTCTGCCCCCATCTGTTCGCACCAGGACGTTGTTTCTTCACGTGAAGCAGTAGCGACTACATTAAGACCGACCCATTTGGCGAGCTGAATCGCAATGGAGCCGACGCCGCCCGCGCCGTTTAACACGAGTACAGACGCTCCGCGGTCCCGTTCCGGTACAATTCCGATCCGGTCGAACAGCGCTTCGTACGCAGTAATAGCAGTTAAAGGCATGGCGGCACTTTCGGCCACCGAAAGCTGCGCAGGCCGTCTTCCCACTATCCGCTCATCTACCAGGTGATACTCCTGGTTCGAGCCGGACCGCTGATTACTTCCGGCGTAATACACTTCATCGCCGGGCTGAAACAGCGACGCCTCTTCGCCCACCGATTCTACGACACCGGCTGCGTCAAAGCCGAGAATCTGCGGCTCTCCTTCTTCCGCTCCTTCATTTCCTCCGCGGATTTTTGTATCCACCGGATTTACGGAAACCGCCTGGACACGCACAAGCAGATCCCGGCCCTTCGGTTCTGATTTTGCCACGTCAAACATTTCAAAGCTTGCTTGTTCTTCAATGGGAAGGTGTTTTTTAAAACCTATTGCTTTCATTAATGGACCCTTCTTTCCTCACTTGGTTAAAGCCATTCTGATTTCTCATACCCGCCCTCTTCCATCCGGCAAACAAATCCGCAGCTATTTATACCTGTTCGAAACTCTGCAGAAAATGAGTTATAATGATGAAACTATTCTTAATGAAAGAAGGCGGCGTATGCAGGACCAAACCCACACGTTTACTAAAAGGGAAGAATTCGCTAACGCAGTCACGCACGGCATCGGTGCTCTGCTGAGCGCTGCTGCGCTTATTATTATGATCGTTTTCGCTTCCATGAACGCTTCAGCCCTCCATGTGGTAAGCGTTTCTATTTTCGGCACATCCATGCTTATCTCCTACATATGCTCCACCCTGCTTCACAGCTTTCCGCCGGGCAGACTCAAGGATTTGTTTGAAGTGTTTGACCACTCTGCCATCTACCTGTTTATCGCAGGCACATACACACCTTTTTTGTTTCACGCAATCGACGGTACCTTAAGCTGGGTCTTATTCAGCATCGTTTGGGGCATTGCCGCCATCGGGATTATTTTTAAAGCCTTCTTCACTAAACGGTTCCGTATTCTGTCGACCGTTTTTTACATCGGAATGGGGTGGATCATTATTATCGCCTGGCCGGCGCTTGTGAGCGCTCTGCCCTACGGCGGCCTCGTGCTGCTTGTTATTGGAGGCGTATTGTACACCGCCGGCACTATTTTTTACATGTGGCGAAGCTTTCCCTACCATCACGCCGTCTGGCACTTTTTTGTTCTCGCCGGCTCTGCCGCCCATTTCTCTGCCGTGTTTTTCTACGTTATCCCTTTATAGCAGACGAAAGCCCGTGCTTTTCAGAGAGCACGGCTTTTTTTACATTGCCCGTTAACAAAGACCTCGGTTTGTGATAAGAATAAAAGTAAATATATACAAAGGATGTTTTTGCTTGCCGACACGTGCGCACACCTATATCAATTACGCTCTCGCTGTTCTGGCTATCTATGCTGTGCTGCTGACGACCAGGCTGTTTTTTACCTCCAGCGAGCTTCTTACCTATATCACCCATCCGCTCGTTTTAATCATCCCGGTTGGCCTCACGGTCGCAGGCTTGCGGTATTTCATCGTTTATACCGAAGAGAAAAATAAAAAACGCTTCTTCTATTCTTTGATTGCCGGAAGCATCGCCCTGTTTCTTTTGTTTTTACTGTTTTTATATATTATTTCAAGGCTTGTTTCCCTCTGAAGTAATTTACTTCTATTCAAAATTTTGATAAGCTTCAAGATATTTACCAATGGTTTTTAAAGGAGAGAGAGTATGGCACAATCAGCACACTGGCGGACAAAAGCTCCCTACCGGGCAGACCAGGTAGGAAGCCTTTTGCGTACTGCCGCGATTAAAGAAGCACGTGAAAGCTATGCGAATGAATCCATTTCTGCGGATGAACTGCGCCGTGTAGAGGATAAGGAAATCGAACGCATCGTTCAGAAGCAAAAAGAAACGGGGCTTCAGGCTGTCACAGACGGAGAGTTCCGCCGCGCCTGGTGGCATTTTGACTTTCTTGAGGATTTAATTGGTGTGGAGGCCTACGATAAAGACTCCGGCATCCAGTTTGAAGGTGTACAGACAAAGGCCCGCGGCATCAAGGTGACCGGAAAAATTGACTTTAGCGATAAGCACCCAATGCTGGAGGATTTCCGCTACCTTCATCAGATCACCGGCAGCACCGAGGCAAAGTTTACGATACCAAGCCCGAACATGCTGCACCTTCGAAGCGAGATTGAGACCGACCTTTACAGTGGTCCCGGAGACATGATCGACGACCTGGCGAAGGCTTATCAAAAAGCGATTCAGGCGTTTTATGACGCCGGGTGCCGCTACCTGCAGCTCGACGACACATCCTGGGCGTATCTGTGCTCCGAGGAACAGGTCGAGCGTATGAATCAGGAGGGCATCGATCATCGTTCCCTGGTGGAACGCCATGCGCGGGCGGTCAATGAAGCCGTCGCCTACAAGCCGGAGGATATGACAATTACGATGCACATCTGCCGCGGTAACTTCCGCTCTACATGGATCTCTTCCGGCGGCTACGAGCCCGTAGCTGATATTTTGTTTGGCAGTGTCAATGTAGACGGCTTTTTCCTTGAGTATGACAGCGACCGGGCCGGCGATTTCAAACCGCTCCGCTTCATCAACCGCGAGGATGTGCAGGTCGTGCTCGGCCTAATCACCTCTAAAAGCGGAGAGCTTGAAAATGCGGAGGATGTAAAATCAAGAATCATGGAAGCATCCGAGTACGTACCGCTTGAGCAGCTCTGCCTGAGCCCGCAGTGCGGGTTCGCTTCGACTGAGGAAGGCAATGTTCTGACCGAGGACGAACAGTGGAAAAAGCTCGAGCACGTTGTAGCCATCGCAAAAGATGTGTGGCAGGGCTAATACAGAATAAAAAAGCAGGACCGAAAATTTTCGGTCCTGCTTTTTATCGTATTTAGTTGCTTAACACAGGAGCTTCCCTGGAGAAGTCACTCGTTTCAAGCTGTTCGTACAGAAAATCCACCAGCGTCTGGCGGTAGAGCGTGTTTTTCAGGTCATGCCGGCCGGGATAGCCTGCGGTCGGCGCATTTTCGCCGGAAGGCTTATCGGAAAGCACCGGCACCCGAACGAGCGTCCAGTCCAGATTTGACTGGCGGATAATATCAGCGGCGTTCGCATTTTCATTGGAGCCTTTAAACTTCGCCACTTTCCAGCCGGTGGTGAGCAGACTGAACCGCTTGGACGTGCCGTCCTGCGGGGTTTTCACATCCGAGCTCGTGACTGCCACAAGACGGCTGATGCCCCGTTCCTGCATCGCGTTTACAATGTGGGACATGCCGGTGCTGAGCGGTGTACCCTTCGCCGCTTCCTTGCGGCCGAGGAGGCTGACTACCGCATCTGCGCCCTTCAGGGAGTCATAGACGTTCTGATAATTCGTAATTTTCCCTTCATGAACAGTCAAATTTTCATTATCAATCAATAATTTTTCCGGGTCGCGGGCGTATACGACTACTTCACTGCCTTCTTTTAATGCTTTACGGACAAAACGTTTTCCCGTATTGCCGGTCGCACCAAATACAACTATTTTCATATCGGTTCCCTCCTGTTTGTTCACACTGCTTCTTCCATTGTACCGGAGATGGAGGGCAAACCCAACCACAGTCGGAAAAACACAAATAAAAGGAGAGCGATTGAGGCCCCGGTTGCTCAATCGCTCTCCTTTATATCCATCGATGTGTCAATCTGCTGCCAAAAGCATCTGTTCGCTTTCTTCTGTAAGCTCCGTGTAAACGACGAGCCGTTCATCATGCGTCCCGTGCTCCTGTTCGAACGTGCCGGCGCAGGTGATCAGATTCAGATTCCGGCTGTCACTGCTTCCGAAAATTTCCTCAATCGGAGCTTCCTCCCGCGGATAGCTCACTACCTGCTGAACTTCAAACATAAGCTCCTGCCCGTCTTCAGTTGTCACCTGGATCTGTTCCCCTGCCTGTACGTTTTCGAGCTCGTAAAATACAGAGGGTCCGTCAATACTATCTACGTGGCCTGCCATCACGGCATTGCCTTTCTCTCCAGGCTCCGGACCCGGTTCGAACCAGGCTACTCCGTTTTCGCTCGAGGGTACGCCCATCTGCCCATTGTCCAAAACTCCTACCGGCTCTAAAGGAGCCGAGACATCGATGGATGGAACAGATAATTCCTCAGGATCAGAGAGCGATATATCCTCTTTTTCTGCAGAAGCAGCCATATCCTCCACCCCGTTCACGCTTTCTTTTTCTACCGGAGCGTTGGTATCTGCTTCTGAAGCTTTTTCCTGCCCCGCCGGTTCCCCCGAAAGCACTTCCGTTTCCGGCGGCGGGGAAAATACAGGAAGGAGGGCGTAGACACCGAAGCCAATTGCGATAGAAATCACAGCAGCTGTAAGCCCCGTTACTATCCATTGCTTCATACCGCCCGCCCCCTTTACCTGCATGATGCTTTTTTGCAAGAACTACTCAGTTTACGCACGAAGTTTTTGATTGGATCACTTTTATTTAAAAAAATTTAAGAAAAATAAAAAAGCCTTCTTTTGAAGACTTTTTACATTAAATAATCCCAGGCGTTTTTAGCGATTAAAGCGATGGTTACGATGATAAACAGCATCTTCACGTAGGCCGAGCCTTTTTTAATGGCGACATTTGCACCGACGTATGCGCCGGCAATCATCGCAGCCCCCATCGGCAGACCGTACGCATAATGAATCGAATCAAACCAGATAAACGCGAGCAGCCCGCCAATGTTGCTTGCAAAATTCAGCACCTTGGCATTTCCCGCAGCTTCGACAAAGTTGAAGCCAAGAAAAATAAAGGCAAACAGCAAAAACGATCCCGTCCCCGGTCCGAGAAAGCCATCATAAAATCCGAGGACCACAGCGACAAGCGCACCAACGATCCACACCTTCCGGGTGATGCTCTGAAACGTGGACAGGCTGCCCAGATTTTTGTTCACAAGCGTATAGATCGTCACCACGACAAGCAGAATTAAAATGATCGGCTCCAGAATATCCGGCGGAATCCGCTGCACGACGATTACGCCGAGGACCGATCCTGCAAACGCCAGGGGGAAAAGCGTAAACACGAGACGCTTGTTAATCTGGCCGTGCCGGAGAAACGAGATCATACTCGTCCCCGAGCCCATCGTCCCTGCGAGCTTATTCGTTCCTAGTGCCGTCTGCAGCGACATACCCGTAAAAAGAAGCGCCGGCATGGCAATCAGCCCGCCTCCGCCAACTACCGCATCCACAAATGCGGCGAGAAAACCGATCAAAACTAAAAATAACAATACCGATACCGAGAACTCATCCATATGTATGCAGCCCGCTTTCTGTAAAAACCAAAGATGTCCCTGCTATTTTACCGATTTCCGGCAGTCATTTCCACCCGTTTCCATCCGCCGGCCCGCACCCAGCAACCTAAAAAAGCAGCCGGCGCCGGCTGCTTTTTGTTTACGTTCGCTGCTCAGTTGTTTTTTCCCGCTCGCCTTCCGGCGTTTCCTCCTCTTTTTCTCCGTCCTGCTCTTCGTTTTCGGCATTTTGACCGCTGTTGGTGATTTCCCCGGCGTCGATACCGTCTTCATGGAGCCATTTGGCAATAAAGATAAACCCGACAACCGCGATAAAGCTCATGGTCCACGAAAGCACCTGCCGCAGAATAATACCTTCGTCGAAGGCTTCCACGCCGTAGCTTTGCACGAGCCAGATTTTAACGAACGCTAGAATGAACTCCCGAAGGGCAAAAAACAGCGTGATCGCCTGAAACACCCATAAGTATTTGCGCACGTAAAACTGTTTTTTCAGCTGCTGGCGGTCCCCGCCCTGCAGCTCCATAAAATCAACGGTGAAAAAGAGCCAGATCGGCCGCATAAAAATGACGGTTAAAATAAAAAACGCACCCATCACAAAATCATAGTAAATATTATTCCACAAAAGCTGCAATCCGCCGCCGGCAATAAGATCGAGGACGGTTCCGATAATCAGGGTGGCGATCATATAGATACCGAACGTATTCACCTTTTTCAGCAGTACGAAGCGGTATACTGTATAAATAATCCCCGGTACCGAGGAGATAAGCATCGCTATATAATCACCTGTATAATCCCGCGCCATGTTCCAGATGAAGATTGGAAACACGACGTAAAATATAATGTCAAACCACATGATGTGCTTCTGCTGCACGCGCCCCACCTCCTTTATATATCCTATCACAAGTATAGAATATTTCGCGCCCGGGTATAGAAAAGTCAGGACGTATGCAGGAGGGAATACATATGCTGCCAGAAGCCGAAGTGGAAAAAGCGAAAAAAAGAATGGAGGGACATCGGTGTGAAGGCTTTCTTAACGGACCAAACCCGGTCGATCCTGTCGTCATGATGATCGGCGAGGCGCCGGGTGAAACGGAAATTACAGGCGGCGGCCCTTACGACGGACGCGCCGGGAAACAATTTCTCTCCTATTTGGAGGCTCTGCCATTTCCGCTGAAGGACATTTACGTCACCCGCACGATCAAAAGCCGTCCGTACCGTTGGGGCAAAACGCCGTCCGGCGTCCCGCGCAAATATAACCGCACACCAAACCAAAAGGAAATTATGGCCCATGCCCCGCTTCTCGATTGGGAGATCCGCTCGGCTTCGCCGAAGATTCTATGTCCGATGGGACGCACCCCGTACTGGCGGCTGTTCGGACGTTCACCTCGTATGCCGGATACCGCCGGCATACAATTTACATCTCCTGTCCGGCATGTGAACGCTACAGCGGAGGAGTACATATGGAGCGGCGGGCACTATATAATTTACCCGCTGTATCATCCGGCAGCGAGCCTGTATAACCGGTCACTTGAACCTTTGATGAGACAGCATTTCTATGACCTTGCCTGCCTTTGTGCCAGGTTCACATAGGCTCCGTCATATTCTGTTTTCTGCTTGTATGTTATAGTGATGAAGCGAAAATAAAGCATTACATATGCATATTATTTTCGCGCGTATTCCCGGCTAAGAAGTTCGGAAAATTCAGGTAATTCAGATACTATGGTGATGATCCACTCCCGCATCCGGTAGCTTTTCACGGCATTGTAAAGTTCAGCATTGTCGCTACAGAAATAAATCATGTATCCCTTTTTCTTTAAATAATCCAAATCCGTTTCCCGTCCGACGATGACTTCACTTAGCTTTCTATCGCACCAGTACGCGTATCGAAGCTCCATCTTACCCATCTCCTCCAGAGGTTAGTGGACTAAAAAGCCAGCACCAAGAAAGCTCTTGATACTGGCTGTGAAGAAAAAGCACTCTGTCTTTTCTTATCCGGCCGGTGTATAAATATTTTTGCATTCCTGCTTCTACTTAAAATAAACGTCACGGACCGTTGGCTTCATTTCCACCAGTCATATGATCAATATATTAAAATTATCATATAAATAATGAATTATCTACCTTTTTTATGATAAATATTATAAAATATTAACAATAAAGGAGAATTCCAGTGATTGATATTCAAGCAAAACAAAAGGACATCGCAAGCTACGTTGGACGTCTGCTACGGGACTCTTTCGGAAAAGGGCCCCAGGCAGCCTATGTGACTCTTGGGGAGACACACGCCATTATTTTCTTACGCGAATTCATGTCCTCCATCGAGGAGCATCTGCTTGAAGATAAAGGCGCCGAAGCCGTACATGAACTCCGGGAAAGCATGATGAAAACGATAATACCCGAAGTCAAACGCTATATTGAAAGCACGACCGGCATTGAATTAAACGAACTGTTTTACGACTGGAATATGGACCATCGTTCCGGCGTCATTATCGGATTAAAACCCGAGTCTTACAGCAATGCCGGCCAGACTTCAGAGCCGATTGCAAAAGAGTATCCAAACAAGCAGAAGCTCGAGCAGGTGATCGGGGAAACGAGCAACAAAGCAGAGCGCGTGCCTGACGATGTCTCTTCCGTGCAGGTAAACAACCGGACAACACTGATTGTCCGTACCGGTATTTTCGTACCTATCGAAAAGCGGCTGATTGCCCTTGGATACGAGGACGTTTTAAAAATTGCCAAACGCGAGCTCGAAAAGGAACTATTCATGGAAGAGGATTTGTTTACCAGCCTTTTAGGAGCAAAAGTGGAAGATATTTTTATCGACTGGAATTTTGAAAAAGACAAAAGCACAGTTATTATCGTAACAGCTCCCGTAAAATAACATTTCTTTATTACACCACTGAAAGGCCTGATATCCGTGATTCCCATTACGTTTCACCATATGCATACTCCGGGGTCGCTCATCGAAAACCACCGCGATTACCGGCACTACCATTCCATGGAATGGAAGGATCACTTCGACAGCAATTTTATTTCATTTAAACAGATGCCGGACCCTGATTACTTCCAGGAAATCGAAGCTTACTTACGCGATTTTCACAATTCCCGGGGCCAAAAGCATTTGAAATTTCATTTTCCGCCGAACACAGAGCTTCCGCTGGCATTAAATCAGTATCTGCACAGTACCCTGTATGATGTGACCGTCATGGAGCTGTACGCTATCCGGCCGGATGACTTTCCTCGAAAAAACGCCCCTGAAGGATGCGATATCCAGCGCGTCGATGTTGAAAACCTGTCCGCTTTTCTCGCGATGCAGCTTGAGCAGGACCTCCCTCTCGGCGAAGCGTACGCAGCCCAAAAACAGCACATGCTCGAACAGCGGTTTTATGATGCTTCGTTTATTCAGCTGATCGCCTATCACCACGGACGACCTGCCGGCTTTGTGGAACTGATTGCCGGCGATCATTCTGTAGAACTGGATAATCTGTTTGTCCATGATGAGCTGCAGCAAAAAGGCATCGGCCACGCCCTCCAGCAGTTTGCCATGAACCTTTTTCCGGATAAAGCAATCTTTCTCGTCGCAGACCAGGAGGATACCCCGCGCGACATGTATCGAAAGCAGAACTATAAACGGCTCGGCTTTCAGTACACCGCTATTTTTCAATAATATGAGTGCACGCAAAAAGACGCCCGGGACAGGCGTCTTTTTTGATCAGTACATGATATGCATAAACAAAGCGATAATAGGAATTGCAATAATCGTGCGTTCAAAAAAGCAGACGACGAGTTCCCAGAGCTTTACCGGCATTCTCGTTGCTTTAATGACAACAATGGATTCAGAAAAGAACACAATCTGTACTAACGAGAGCGTCGTTACAAAATAAATCGCCCCTGCTTCAAGTGCTGCCAGATCTCCTGCAATTAAAAGAACCGGCAGAAACATTTCAGCAATACCTACGGGGATCGACGGCGCGATCATTGCCGCATTAGGCACACCGAGAATATTTAAGAGCGGAATGAACGGCATGCCGAGCCAGTTAAATAACGGCGTATACTCAGCGACAATCAGACCGGTAATACCGATAGAAGCAAGCATTGCCACCACCCGGGGAAGCACACCCAGCGCTCCCGCCACACTCGTCTTCACTTCTGAGCCGAGCGGCCTGGCTGCTTCGGCTCTTTTCGCAGCACGCTGAAAGCCGCGCGGTATAATGCCAAACTCAAACTTCGCCTCTCCCTGTCTTTCTTCTTCTGTCTGCTCCCGTCCGTCAAAATAAACGTCGGGCTGCTTCGACAGGGGCGGAATCCGGATCATAAAGAAAGAAATAATAAACGCAATCAGCATACCGGAAAAGTATACCTGCAGAAAATCCTGGCTTAACTCTGCTGTGTTAATGACAAGCACTGCAAATCCGACACTGACTGCGCTGAAGCTTGTAGCAATTGCTATAGCTTCGCGCTTTGTATAAACATTCATCCGGTACAGGCTGCTTGTAATTAAAATAGCAACAGAAGATGAGCTGACAAAAGAAGAAATAGCGTCTATCGTGCTTTTGCCAGGCACCTTAAACAGTGGACGCATGACCGGCTCCAGGATCGAACCGATAAAATCAAGCGCTCCGTAATTTAACAGCAGCGGCATAAACACAGCGGCCAGCGGAATGATCCAGCCAACGGTAAGTACAATCGATGGGATAATCGTCCCGCCTGTATCCGGCCCCACCATCCATTCCGGTCCAGTGAACCCGGCAAAGCTGTCGTGAAGAGCGTATACTGACATAAAAACCGCGCCCAGCACGTAGAAGAAAATGTGTACCCCTGTATCTCCCCCGTAGTAATCCAGCAGCCGTCCGCTGCGTTCCGGAAACAGCTTTACGTAAATGCTCGTTACGGCGTTAGCAAGCACCATGACCGTAAACAGCCACAAACTAAAAGGCACAGAAAGGTTCAAAAGAAAGTTGTACAAGTAGCCGAACACGACATCAGTTTCCCCGTCCACTACCACCGGAACAAAGAAAACAATCACAGCAATGGAGGTCAGCAGGAATGATTTGATCAATCCATTTCTCAGCTGGCCCCGGCTGATTTTCTGTTTATCCAGTTCCTTCCCTTCGAGCGGTGCTGTGTCTCCAGGATTCTTTTCCATCTGGTCCAAATCCTCATCAGCTATGTTCTTCATTTACATGCTCCTCCCTGCGAAACATTTTGCATAATTGGCTTTTTACGTCGATGATTTAGCCGCCTCTGCGTTTTTCCAGCCTTTGAAGGAGCTGATATCTTCTCCTTCAGCACTGCTTTCGCAAATAAAGCCCATCACATTGCGTCCATCATTCAGCTTGACCGTGCCGATACCTAACGGAGCAGGAATCTTTGCGGCAAACTTCCCCATTTCCCCGATCGGCATCCGCCACAGCTCAACCTCAATTTCTTCTCCCGTCTGCTCCCGTATTAATCCGGGTTTGGCCGGTTCGCTGTTCAGACGGATCAGTTTATATTCCGGGGCTGTCGAAGCTTCTTCCACGAATTCAGCCCGGTGCTCTTTCATCTGTTTTTCAAGTGGAAAACCTTTCATATGAAGTCCGCATACAGCAATCAGCTTTTCGGCTGGTTCCTCCGGCAAAGAAAGTTCTGTCCGCTGCCAGCTTTCCGCCGCACCCATCAGCAGACTTTCTGCGTCTGCACGGCTGAACAGTGTTACGCCAAATGGCACATCCGGCGCTGCTTCACCGGCAGGCAGAGCTATCGCACTCATATCAAGCAGATTGCAGTGATTCGTATATTTCCCCATGTCGCTGTTTGTCTGCACCGGGTCTTTTCGGACCTGTTCTCTTGTCCACGTCCCTCCACATGTCGGAAGCACGAGCACATTATTTTCGAGCCACTGCCCGGTATGGTGCTTGATTTCCTGCAGCCGGTGCATCGCTTCGAACAGCTCTGCGGCCCCGTATGCCTTGCCCTCTCCTTTGGAAAGCACTTTTTCGGTTACCGGAAACACCTCATCGCGATGTTTTTCTATAAATGCGCCAAGCGCCGCCCAGCGTTCGGCAATCCAGGGACCGTCGTACAGCACCGATGCCGCTTCACTTAGGATGGACGTATCCACATACGATACTTCCTCTGCTCCTTCTTCAAGCCACTCGACTGTTTTTTTCCATGCTTTTCGGTACTGCTCCTCATATGGTCCGTAAAATTCCGGCTCTTCCTCCGGCAGCAGCCATTTTTTCGGCTTTTGCTTCTTTAAATCACCGAACGGCTTCGACCAGGGATCATTCAGGTCGACACCCCGGGCTGCCTGATCCACCAGGGGAATATCATTTACCTCCCAGGCAAATACCGTCACACAATCCAGACTTTCACATGCCGGCACGACGCCGGCGATCGGCCAGGCGCCGAGGGACGATTTCCAACCAATCAGCCCATGCAGCGCGGCCGGAACCCGCCCGGAGCCTGCAGTATCTGTACCGAGGGAAAAGGCAGCCAGACCGCACGCTACCGCTACGGCAGAGCCTGCACTTGACCCCCCGCTGATCAATTCATCCTTCTGTCCGTTGTGTGTTTCTCCGTAAGGACTCCGTGTGCCGACGAGCCCTGTAGCAAACTGGTCCAGATTGGTTTTCCCAACCGGAATGGCGCCGGCGTCCACGAGCCGCTTCACTACGGTGGCGTGCTTTTCCGGAGTGTAGGTGTATGCTTCACAGCCAGCTGTTGTCGGCCATCCCGCTACGTCGATATTATCCTTCACAGCAAACGGTATGCCCCACAGCGGAAGCTCCTCCGGCGAAAACGCAGCCAGCCGGTCAATATAAGGCTGAATCCGCTCTTTAGATGGAGGCAGCACCCAGATGTTTTTGTGCTGATATTCCCCGGCCCTTTCGAGAATGCCGGCTACCACTTCTCCGGGCTCTATACTTTGGCTCCGATAAGCTTTTAACAGCTGCTGTACGTTTAATTGTTCTGTCATGTAACCGACACCCCGCTTTCTTTTTCTGCACGCAGGCCGACGATTAACTGCCCTGCCTGTACTTCGTCTCCGGGCTCCACATGGATGGAAGCTACGTACCCTTCTTCGGGAGCCTGCTGTGGAAATTCCATCTTCATGCTTTCCTCAATGACCAGCACGTCGCCTTTATTTACGTACTGTCCTTCAGTTACTTCGACCTTCCATACACTTCCCGGCATCGAGCAGCGAACAGCTGTCTCGTTTGCCGGCAGCTCTTCTTCAAGCACTGCAGCATTTCCACTGTCATCCTCCACATGCTCTGCAATCCCCTGCTCTTTCCAGCGTTCACGTTCTGCCTGAAAGGCTGCCTGCTGATTTTCTTTAAATGCTGCAGCACTTTCCTGAATCGACTCCTGGAATGCCAGGTATTCGCCCAGATCGAAGGTTGTTTCTGTAATATCTGCTTCAAACCGGCCGCGCAGGAAATCCTCCCGCAGTTCCGTCAGTTCTTCATGTGTCACCGGATAATACTGAATTTGGTCGAAAAAGCGGAGAAGCCAGGGTTTTCCGGGCTCAAAGCTTTCCGTCGCCTGCAGCCGGTTCCACATCTGGATGGTCCGGCCGACAAACTGATAGCCGCCCGGGCCTTCCATGCCGTACACGCACATATATGCCCCGCCGATACCGACCGCATTCTCCGGCGTCCACGTCCGCGCGGGGTTGTATTTGGTTGTCACAAGCCGGTGTCTCGGGTCTGTCGGCGTAGCAAGCGGCGCCCCGAGATACACATCACCAAGTCCGAGCACCAGATAATTTGCATCAAACACAATCTTCTTTACGTCATCAATGCTTTCGAGACCGTTAATGCGCCGGATAAATTCCAGATTGTCCGGGCACCACGGAGCATCCGGCCGTACGTTCTGCTGGTAGCGCTCAGTGGCAAGCTGTACAGAGGGGTCGTTCCATGAAAGCGGAAGCCTTACGATCCGGGAAGGCACCTGAATCGACTCCAGCGGCGGAAGGTCCTCGTCAATCCGGAGTACGTGCTGCGAAGCCTCCTGGACCGTCATCTCCAGCGGATCAATATGAATCTGCAAAGAGCGAACTCCCGGAGTCATTTCAATAACTGGCAGCACGCCCTCTTTTTCGACTGCCTCCATGAGCACCTGCACCTGAAAACGAAGCTTCAAATCCAGTTCCATTTCGCCGTATTCCACCAGCAGATACTCATCCCCGCTCATGCGGATCGTAATAGGAAACCGGCGCTCTTCGCGTTCATCGACAAGCAGCGGATATTCCGGATTCAGCACGTCATTTTCATCTGGCAGCACAGCTGCTTCGACCGCCCGTCCTGCTCTTACACCTTCGATCAACCGTTCCTGCGCCTGACGGAGGTTGTTCGCTTCCTCAATAGTCAGCAGCTGAAAATGCACCTTGTCCCCAGGCTGCAGCTGGCCGATTTTCCAAAACTCCGCAGAAGCAGTTGTCACCGGACAGACGAAGCCTCCCAGGCTTGGCCCGTCCGGACCGAGCAGGATCGGCATATCTCCTGTTAAATCAAGCGTGCCCACCGCGTAGGCATTATCATGAATATTGGACGGGTGCAGGCCGGCTTCTCCCCCGTCCTCACGGGTCCAGGCCGGCGCAGGTCCAATCAGTCGCACACCGGTCCGGGAGCTGTTAAAGTGCACTTCCCATTCTGCTTCTGCGAGCTGCCGCAGATATTCAGGCTGCAGAAACTCCTGTGTGCAGTGCGGGCCGGGGATCATACCGAGCGTCCACTCCCTCTTTAATTCCGGACGTGCGTCCAAAGCAAGCGACTGCTGCTTTGGACTCTCCGTGTTTCCCCGGACACCCAGAACATCCCCCGGGCGCAGGGCTCTTCCGGCATGTCCGCCAAACTCTCCGAGAGTGAACGTAGAGGAGCTTCCAAGCACCTTCGGTTTATCAAACCCACCTTCAATCAGCAGATAGGTTCTCATGCCTTCGGTCGTTTTTCCAAATTTCAGCGTCTGGCCTTTTTTGGCCTGCACCGTTTCATATAAAGCGATGGTTTCATCCTCAAGAGCAGCGCCCATGTCACCGCCGGTAACACAGAACGTAAGATCGTCCCGGAAAACGTAGGATCCTCCCTGCAGTGTCAGCTCCAGACCGCTTGCATCTTCCGCATTATTCAGCAAGGCATTGCCAAGCCTGAAGGCGAAGGGGTCCATAGGACCGCATGGCGGAACGCCGACGTCCCAGTGGCCGGTTCTTCCCGGCACGTCCTGGACCGTCGTCTGAACGCCTCCGTCCAGCACCTCCAGTGCTTTTTCCGCCGGGTCGAAATCATTCAATAGGCGGGTAAACACTCGGCCTTCCCGTACACGCGGCTCCTGCAGGAGTCCGCGGACGTACTGACGGTTTGTGGTGACTCCGTAAAAACGGGTTTCTCCAAGAGCGTCGTACAGCTTATCGAGAGCAGCCTCCCGGCTGTCGGCATGCACGATGATTTTGCCAAGCATGGGATCATACAGTGTCGTCGTTTCCACGCCGTTTTGGATCCAGGTCTCATTTCTCGCATTCTCCGACAGCATGACGTGGTCGATGCGACCTGCACTCGGGCGGAAATCGCGGCCGCAGTCTTCAGCGTATACCCGGGCCTGAATGCTGTGCCCTGATGAAGCAGGCACTTTCTCCGCAAGGTTCTCCCAGCTGCCGGCTGCTTCTTTTACCATCCATTCCACGAGGTCGATACCGAGCACTTCCTCTGTTACTCCGTGCTCCACCTGAAGACGCGTATTCACTTCCAGAAAGTAAAACTCGCTTTCGTCCGGATCGTACAAGAATTCGACTGTACCAGCACTTCTGTATCCTGAAGTTTTCGCCAGACGTTCGGCAGCCTGCCACATTTCCTGTCTCGTTTTTTCTGTAATATTTGGCGCCGGCGTTTCTTCCACGACTTTTTGGTTTCTCCGCTGCAGCGAGCAGTCCCGTTCGCCTAATGCCACAACCTCCCCGCTTTGATTGCCAAAGATCTGAACTTCAATATGACGGGCGCTTGGAATGTATTTTTCCAAAAACATGCCACCGTCATTAAAATTTGCTTCCGCCAAATGCTTAACACCTTCATATGCTTCGTGAAGCGACGCTTCATTTTCGCAGATACGCATACCTATTCCACCACCGCCGGCCGTGCTTTTTAAAATGACCGGATAACCGATGTCCGCTGCCTGTGCCACCGCTTCCTCCCGGCCCGACAGAAGATTTGTGCCGGGGAGCAGAGGTACGCCCGCTTCTTCAGCAGAAGCACGGGCCGTATGCTTCAGCCCAAACAGCTCCATCTGTTCCGGCTCCGGTCCGATAAATGTAATGTTCTGCTTCGCACATTCGCGCGCAAAATCAGCATTTTCACTCAGAAAGCCGTACCCGGGATGAATTGCGTCCGCTCCTGTTTCAAGCGCCGTTTCCAGAATCTTTTTTTCATTCAGGTAGCTTTCCTGCGGGGGGCCTTCACCGATATTTACTGCTTCATCGGCGTATGCCACGTGCAGACTGTCACGATCCGCTTTCGTGTATACAGCTACAGACGGAATGTTTAATTTTTTTAATGTTCTTTCAATTCTGACAGCAATCGCTCCACGGTTTGCGATGAGTACCTTTTGAAACATTCAGTCTCTCTCCTTTTAAAAATTTATTTATCCCAGATGAGTACACGAAGCGGTGTTGGATTAAAACCGCTGCACGGGTTATTCAGCTGCGGGCAGTTGCTGATGAGCGCAGTCACTGCACATTTGGCTGTCATTTCCACATAATAACCGGGCCCTGAAATGCCGTCATCAAAGTCCAGACCGCCTTCGGGCGTAACCGGCACGTTCATGAAAAAGTTAATATTCGGTGCAATATCACGCTTGCTGTAATCATGGCCGTATTTGGCCAGCTGGTACATAAACGTATCGCGGCAGTTGTGCATCGGCTCCCGGTCATGGGCGTAACGGACTGTGTTGCTCTGTGACGAGCAGGCCCCGCCGAGCGTATCGTGCCGGCCGACTGTGTCTGCCGTAATTTCAAGCAGATCCTTTCCGGACTCGGCTTTCAGTACTGAACCTGCCGTTAAATAAATATTGTTTTGCGCATTGATGGTGTTAATCGCACTGTAATGATCCTCCGGATGCTCCGTATCAAAAAAGAGGGTGTCGGCCGCTTCATTACCTTCCACGTCTTCAATCCTGAACACCTGGCCGGGCTGCAGCTCCCTGATCCACCCTTCGCCTGCCGGAATCAACTGTTCATATACGGCCGTTTCCGCGGTTCTTTCACTTTGTACCTTTGCGAGCATATTCATGTTAAACTCCCCTTCACACTAGTAATGAATGATATTCCCATGTATTTTCGAACGCCCGTCTGTTTTCCGGCTGATAGTTGACGCAATAGTCCTGTTCGTCTGCTTCCTTTACATTAAATACTTCCATTTTCACCGGAACTGACGGAAAATCCGCTGCCGGATCCTGGGGATTCGGCGTATTGGAGATAATCATTAAGCTGTCCATCTCCAGACGGAGCGTCACCGTGTCTCCCGCTTTGGCGTGCTCCGGGTCAAAATGCATGCTCCCGGATTCATCGGCATAAATTTTTGAAAATAAATTGATGTTCGGCACCAGGTCTCTTTTCGTTAAGCCGTGACGCATCAGTTCCTTGACGAAATTTTCTTCGCCGCTCCGGTAGTAATCGTTCAACAGCTTTTGAAACGTGGTTTCACCGTACTTGCTGTCGGTCCCTGCTCTTGTCGAATAGCCGCCGATAGGATCATGCCATCCTGAGCTGTCTTCAATAATGCTTGCCATCGCCCGGCCATTATCGGTCATCAGAATGTTTCCTTTTGTAAATTTCGATGTGTGCTGGGCCTTTAACGAGTCGGGCATATTGTAACGATCTGTCGTATTTTTAGCGTTGTACAGCAGAAGTGAAATGTTGGCTCCGTCTTCGAGCGCGGTAAACCGGACGGCCTTTCCTTTCGCCACCACATTCGACCATTTGCTTCCTGCTTCAATTATTTTTTCCATAATGGAGCCTCCCTTAGTAATATAAGCACCTGAAAATAAATAAAAAGCCTGGAAGAGTTTTCACTCTCCCGGGCTTTTGTCCCTCCGTGTATACAGGCATCACTGCCCGTACCGCATTCTCTCGGACCTGACCTTCTTTTTTCAAGAAGCGGAACCCTAGAAAGCATTGGCGTTTCCATCTGCGGAAACCTATATACTGTTTTTGCTGTTGATTTGTAGTCTAAGCAACATTACCGCAGATAACAACTACTATGTAAGCTTATCTAACACATTAATTTTCAGATTTATTTTTAAATTCTGCTTTCGTTTATGAATTATGGCCCATCTTTTCTTCTTTTTGTTTATTTTTTCACTGAAAAAGGAAAGCGTTTACTAGTACTCAACTAAAGGAGAGATAGCAATGGCGGAAGATCCAAAAAAAGCAGAACAGTACGTCGATAAACTGGATCAGGAAGACAAAGACCAGATTATGCAGAACTTTAATACGTTCAAAAACTACCTGGGCGACCAGGTGAAAAAGGGCGAAAGCATTGGTCTCGGAGAAAAAGGACTGGCGAAAGCCACTAAACGTGTCGCCGATCATCTGGCCAAGCACGAAGAGCCTCGCAACCGGGAAGAGAAAGTATTAAACGAGCTCTGGCAGAACGCTGAAAAAGACGAAAAAGATGCTATTGCCAAAGCTCTTGTCCGCATGGTCGACCAAACGAATAAAGACGAAGCCGAAGAATAAAAAAATCCCGCTTTTCAGTAAAAACTGAAAAGCGGGATTTTCATTTATTCACTGTCAGCCGCCCTGTATAGAACGGTAGATGAAATAAGCGATCACGAGTACAATGGCCACCGGCAGGATAAACTTAAAGAAACAGCCAGCCATACGAATAGCCAGAAAAACAAATACAATAAGCAGCAGAATACCTATAATAAATTCCACGGATACGGCCTCCCTTCTGCAACAAAGCTATATATCAAACATTATTAACTATTTTTCACTTTAATACTGCTAACATATATCTTTCCACCGTGGCTTTTTCATAAACATTATTCAGCGCCTTTCGTTATTATTACACATTTCTTCATGCAAAAAAGCCCTCATAAAAGGGCTTTTCAGCTGCCGCTATGCGGCTTTTGGTGTTTGTTGTTCTTTAGGCCCCCGTCCGACTTTTCCTTTCAAAGCTGGAACAAAGCGGTCGAGGCCGATTTTACCGGCGTTACCTTTTCCAACGAGGAGAAGGATGGCGAGAATAAGCATGATCGGGTTCGTCGACACTGTACCCGCCAGCAGAAATGCCATATTCATCGTACCGCCGAAGAAGGCGGCAGTGGTTGTAAACAAGCCAACAATTAAGCCGGCGCCTACCAGTACTTCACCCCACATGACGAGAAAGCCAAACAGTCCGGCATTCGGGATAGCGACATTTTCCAGGAAGGCTGTGTACCATGGATAAGCAGCTGCCGTGCCTCCGCCCTGCATGACCGGTTCAGCGACCGCCCCCTGCAGGAATCCGCCAGGGTTAAAGCCCTCTGCAATTTTACCAAGCCCCGAAGTGAGCCACGTCCAGCCTAAGTACAGGCGTACCACCAAAAACAGTACCGTCGCAGTCGTCGATTCCTTCAAAAAACGAATAATCATTATGATTCCTCCTTTTGTGAATGTATTCACATATTTCTTATCTTTAATATACCATATTTTATTTTATTGTGAATACTTTCACATGAATGGTCACAAAGTGTTCATATATGAAAGATGATGAAAATGATAAGCAACTTTTTCGCGAACTCCTTTTGGATCGTGCTATAGTAATTTGGCAGAAGGAGGGCTTAAGCAATGAACGAAAAATATACCCCACTATTTCAACCATTAACATTACCGAATGGAGTTACACTAAGAAACCGCTTTGTACTGGCGCCGTTAACCCACGTGTCCTCCAACGAGGACGGGACTATTTCTGACCGCGAGCTTCCTTACATTGAAAAACGGTCGGAGGATGTCGGCCTGGCTATTACCGCAGCAAGCAATGTGACAGCTTTAGGGAAAGCATTCCCCGGCCAGCCGTCGATCGCCAGAGACTCGGATATCGAGGGCCTGCGCCAGCAGGCTGCTGTCATGAAAAAGAACGGTGCAAAAGCCGTCGCCCAGATTCATCACGGCGGAGCCCAGTCGTTGCCTAAATTAACTCCAGGCGGCGACGTGGCAGCGCCAAGTGAAATTGAACTGGCGACCTTTGGCGAGCCGCAAAAGCATCAGGCTCGTCCGATCACGCATGAAGAAATCAAAGAAACGATTCAGGCGTTCGGGGAAGCTACAAGACGTGCAGCCCAGGCAGGCTTTGACGGCGTGGAAATTCACGGCGCCAACCACTATCTCATTCAGCAGTTTGTTTCTCCATATTATAATCGCCGGGACGATGAATGGGCTGACCCATTTAAGTTTCCACTGGCCGTGGTCAACGAGGTAACCGCCTCAGCCAGGGAACACGGCGGCGACGATTTCATCGTGGGATACCGCTTTTCCCCGGAAGAAGCCGAATCTCCGGGCATTACAATGGAGCTGACGAAGGAATTGATTGATCGTTTGGCCGAACACCCTCTGGATTATTTCCATGTGTCTCTGATGGATATTCATTCCGAAACACGGGAAGGCCAGTACAACGGACAAAAACGTATTCAATTGATCCACGATTGGATTGGCGGCCGTGCTCCGCTGATCGGTATTGGCTCCATTTTCACGGCAGATGACGCACTAAGCGCCCTGGAGACTGGCACAGAACTGGTTTGTCTCGGGCGGGAATTGCTGCTCGATCATCAGTTCGTGAGCAAAGTCCAGGAAGGCCGCGAACAGGAAATCAATGCCACCTTTGACCCTGAAGAACCGACAAAATACCATCTTCCGGAACCTCTATGGCAGCAGCTCTACAATGGATTTTATCCACTGCCTAGAAATGACAGCTGACACCCTTTCATAGACGAGTTATACGAATTTGTTAAATCATAATAAAAACCCACTCCCGGACACGAGATTTTTTTTATCATGCCGGGGGTGGGTTTTCCTATATCCAACTGCTTTTAAAATCATTAATATACACCCTTATATCTGTGGGCTCTTTCGCTGTTACTTTCTGATAATCATGCGTAATTCCTTTTGCGAGTCCCAGCTTCTTGGGAAAGTGAATGCCAATGACCACATTGATAAAATCATCATCTACGTTCATTTTTTTCATAAATTGTTTGAACTCTTTTACCGAGGGATCAGCATATTCAATATCAACACCTAAAATATCCGTCATAATGTTTGCTACCTCATAAAAATTGAGAGCTTCCCCGCCTGTGATGACATAGCTTGTATTCCGGTGTTTCGCAGGATGCATTAATGCTTTGACTGATATTTCAGCCAGATCTCTTGTATCCACAAAGCTCGTTTTCCCATTGCCGGCCGGCACAAAAATACGATGCCTTTCTTTAATTTCTTCACACAAAAAATCGTTAAAGTTCTGCATAAAATAACCCGCGCGCACAAATGTATAAGGAATGCCTGATTTTTTTATTAATTTCTCCATTTTATAGTGGTGAATAAATGGCATAAACTGCACATCCTTTAACGATAAATAAGAAATATGCTGAATGCCATGCTTTTTAGCCTGTTCTAAAAAGCTGCCAAATTGCAGATTATCTCCCGGGGGATACATTAAAAATATACGATCCACCTGGCTAAGAGCTCCATCAAATGTATCAGGCTTTGAAAAATCAAGCGTTACAAATTCATAACCATCACCAAATTCCGCTTTAGCTTTTTCGGGATTCCGCACAGCACCCACAAAAGGAATATTATTATTCGTAAGCTTTTGAGCAGCTTCAAATCCAACCTTTCCTGTAAAACCTGTCACTAAAACCTTCATGACCATCCCTTTCCTTTAGACAAGTCATTATCACAGTCACCTACGATACTTTGAAATCTTTATTTTAAGGCCGTAAGCCTTTTCAAAAACCACAGCCCCGCCACCATCAGTACCCCGTCAGATCAGGATCGGTTTTTCGTTCCACTGATTCGATATTTTGAATAATATCGGATACGACATATGATGCAATCGCGGGAGAGGCAGTTACCCCCGGGGAGTCCAGCCCCGCCAGATGAATCAGCCTCGGATCCTTCTCCGAGGAACGGATGTAAAAATCCGGCTCGGTAATGCTCGAGCGTATACCGGCATAATGGCGCTCCGTGAATTCATAAGGAATGCCTGTTGCAAGCATGTTGACTTCGTTTTGAATCTGCTCCATTCCTTCTTTTGTCGGAAGAGCAAAGCGAAAGCTGTTTTGTTTTATATCTGTCGGACCGAGACGGATTGTTCCGTCCGGCTGGGGAATGATCAGAATACCCTTCGTCCGGCTTGTGGGCGGCGGGTAAATGATGTGATTAATAAATCCCGAAGCCTGTTTTCCGAGCACCATATATTCTCCGCGCCTCGGAACCGGCTCAAACGGCACGCGATCCTCAATCATGCCGGCAATGGAAGCAGCGGCGGCTCCGGCGGCATTAATCACAAACCGGCTTTGAAAAACGATTCCCTCTTTCGTTTCCACTTCAAATCCTGTTTCTGTTCTACGCAGATCGATAATCCCGGTATTCGTATGAATTTCCGCCCCGTTAAGGCGGGCATTGGATGCGAGTCTATCCGTGAGCACAGCAGTGTCTGCACTCATGGCTTCGGGCATAAACAGGCCGCCTTTAAGCTCTGGGTGCAGCTTTGGTTCCCGCTCAAGCATTTCTTCCCTGCTTAAAATGGTGATCGTATGAACACCCTCTGCCTCACTCTGCCGCTTCAGCCAATGTAGTTTTCCAAGCTCTTCATCCGTGCGTGCCGTTGCGATCGCTCCGTGTTGAAAAACAGGAACGTCAAAGCGCTCCGCTAATATCCGGTGAAGGCGGCTTCCGTTTCTGCCAAGCTCAGACTTCATTTTTCCTTTGGCAGCGGGCATCATTGCAGGGGGATGGACAAGCGCGCTGTTATGCGTCGACTGGACGCCGGAGAGCGTCCGTCCTTTTTCAAGAACCACCGTTCGTCCCTGGTAATGGGAAAGCTCATGCGCAAGTGCCGTACCAACAATACCGCCACCAATAATCAAAAAATCAATCATCTCCCTCACTCCTCTTCGGGAAGCATATTCACGATGCCGGAAAACGAGTTATACGCTTATTCTATCCACCGCGAAAAACAATTGGCAACTCATCTGTCTTTATAGGAGCAAAAATATGTGTCTAATGAAAAACAAAAGCACGCAGCTTCAAAATTATTACGAATGCAATTTCTCAGTCACTCTTATACTGTTTGCGTAAATTGTTTTCTTCAGAAATGTTCAGCATAAATCCTATTACGAGGATTTAATCCCTGCTCCGCAGAGGGGGATAATTACCGTTTCGCTTTCTCCTCTCTGGTACTGAAGATATCCCGCATAGTTAATGGCCGAGGTAACTTCTACATAAAACCCTTTGCTCGCCAGAGCTTTCCTTGCGCTTAATATTTTTTCTTCCGGAATCCGGATAAATGTCCCGTTTGTTTGACGAACAGCCTGCAGAATTTGTGCCGAGCGCGCCGGCGCTGCGATGGCAATCCCTTCCGCGAGTGTGGATTTCGCAGCAGTCGGCTCCGCTATTTCAGCTCCCTTTTCATAAGCCTGGGCGAGCGGGGCGCAGTTGTCAGCCTGCACTGCCACGATTTTCGGCATCTGATCAATCAGATTATTTGTCAGCAGCTCGTGAAAACCGTAGTAAGCTCCTAAAAGCAGTGTCCCGTTACCTACGGGAACAATCACGGTTTCAGGCGCACGTCCGAGCTGTTCATATATTTCATACGCATATGATTTGGTGCCTTCAAAAAAATACGGGTTATATACATGGCTCGCATAAAATACCTGCTCCTGTTCGACTGCCTGCTGGGCGGCTGCGGCCACCTCTTCCCGAGTCCCCTGGATTTTTCGAATACGGGCTCCGTGTGCACTGATTTGATCGATCTTTTTCGGTGACGTCTTAGCACTTACGTATACGTCACAGGCAATACCTGCCCGGGCAGCATAGGCAGCCATGGCGGTGCCGGCGTTCCCGCTGCTGTCCGCGATTACTTTCTCCGCGCCCAGCTCTTTTGCTTTTGTTATCAACGCCACCGCGCCACGGTCTTTAAACGACAACGTTGGCATCATGTAGTCCACTTTAACGTATACCTCAGGATCTCCGGGTGATAAAGGAAGCAGCGGGGTCTGGCCTTCTCCCATAGACACGGCTTCCCATGGCCGAGTTTCCTTCGAAAACGGCATCGTTTCTGCGTACCTCCAGATGGATAATGGATAGCTTTCCCACACCTCCGGATTTACGGAAGGTGTTTCTCTTAAGAGATCCAGCACTCCTCCGCATACCGGGCATTTCCAGATAGTGAGGGTGATCGGGTGAATCTGTTCACACTCACTGCAAATATATTGGTTCATTCCGATCCCGCCTTTTCGAATGCTTTAATGAAAAATTTAAGCTGCTTTTTCATTACTTTCCCACACTTAAACGAAAATGCCAATGCCAGCAACAAAAGCTGAAGCCGGAGCACCCGCCCCGGCTTCAGCCAAATTAATAATGCATGATTTTTCTTACAGCTCTTCCCCGTTCGTCTGAATCACATTTTGGTACCAGTAGAAGCTGTCTTTTTTGCTGCGCTTGTTGGAGCCCTTTCCGTAATCGTCCCGGTCTACGTAAACAAAGCCGTAGCGCTTGGACATTTCGGACGTGGAAAAGCTCACAAGGTCAATCGGCCCCCAGGTGGTGTAGCCGATCAGCTCCACCCCGTCTCCAATCGCTTCTTTCATCTGTTCGATGTGGCTTTTTAGGTAATCGATGCGGTACGGATCATGCACCGATCCATCCTCTTCCATCTTGTCGTAGGCCCCCAGGCCGTTTTCCACGATAAACATCGGTGTGTCGTAGCGCTCATACAGCTGGTTCAGCAGCGTCCGAAGGCCGACCGGGTCAATCTGCCAGCCCCAGTCCGACGCTTCAAGATACGGGTTCTTCAGCTTGGTCAGCAGGTTGCCCCCTGCCTTTTCTCCCGTCGTTTCTTCACGCGCGGATACCGCTGACATGTAATAGCTGAACGGCAGAAAATCGATCGTGTTTTCCCGCAGCAGCTCTTCATCTCCGGGCTCCGTCTTCAGCTGGATGTCGTTTTCTGCAAACACCCGTGTCATATAGCCCGGATAGCCGCCCTTCGTAAAGACGTCAGTGAAGAAAAGCGTATTGCGCATGTCCTGGTGGGCAGCGAGCACGTCCTCGGGGTGTGGGCTGTTCGGGTAGTTGATCATGCCGATTACCATGCAGCCGATACGTGCATCCGGACTGATTCTCCGGCACGCTTCAATGGCCTTTGCGTTCGCCACAAGCTGATGGTGAGCTGTCTGGTAGATCGCTTCAAGCTTCCGGTCTTCCGGGACTACGTCCGGAATCAGCCCGCCGCCGACGTACGGGGCCATCATCAATGAATTAATTTCGTTAAAGGTGATCCAGTATTTCACCTTTCCTTTGTAGCGCTCAAACACGGTTTCGGCGTAGCGGGCAAAATGATCCACTGTTTCTCTTCCGTAAAAGCCGCCGTATTCGGTCGCCAAATGCAGTGGAATTTCATAGTGGGAGAGGGTAACAAGCGGCTCTATGCCGTGCTTGTGCATTTCATCAAACACATTATCATAAAACGCCAGTCCCTCTTCGTTCGGCTCTGTTTCAGTACCGGTCGGAAAAATGCGCGCCCAACCGATCGAAATGCGGAACGTTTTAAATCCGAGTTCCTTTAAAAGGGCAATATCTTCCTTGTACGTATCATAAAAATCGATGCCGAACCGCTTCGGAAAGATCCGGTCTTCTTCAGTTTTCAGCACATGTTCAATCTCCTCCCGGCTCGGATATGGCAGCTTCATGGACGTCCGGTCTTCAGGCTCAATCAGTTCGATAATGTCTGCGGTGGAGAGCCCCTTGCCGTCTCTATTATAGGCTCCTTCAGCCTGGTTGGCGGAGATAGCTCCGCCCCATAGGAATCCTTCTGGAAATGATGGTTTAAATGTCATAGTGCCCACTCCTTCTCTATTTACTGAATAATTGAAAGCATTGTATCGCCTGGTTCAACGTTACCGTCATTGTCTCCAATCACATCTAAATAATCGTTTGTGTTGGTAACAATAATCGGCGTGGATAAATCATAGCCTGCTTCACGTATGGCTTTAATATCAAATTCTGCAAGCAGCTGTCCCTTAGTGACCGTATCACCCTGCTGCACGTTCGCCTGGAAATATTGCCCATCCAATTGTACCGTATCGAGCCCGATATGCATAAGCAGCTCCGCCCCTGAATTCATTTTAAGGCCGAAGGCGTGCTTACTCGGGAAGACGGTGGACATTTCGCCGTCTGCCGGAGCATAAAGCTTTCCTTCTATCGGAATCACAGCGATGCCTTTCCCCATGGCTCCAGAGGAAAACGCAGCATCATTTACTTCTTCAAGCGGAATCACAGCGCCCTTAAGCGGGCTCGCAACTGCCTGGTTTTCCTTCGATATGGTTGACGTTGCCGCTACCTCCTTCGCAGTCTGGGTATCAGTAGTCGTTTCTTCCGGTTGGTCCGGTGCTTTCTCTTCAAGCTCATCCTTATAGCCAAACAGGTAAGTGAGGAGAGCCCCGAGGGAAAACGCGACGATAATCGATACCACAAACAGCCCAAATCCTTCCCCGAAGTATACCGGCAGGGCAGCCAGACTTGGCAGTGCTACCGCAAGCGCAGAGGCATTAGCAATACCTGCAATCGCACCGCCGACACCACCGGCAGCTGCGCCTAAAATAAACGGACGTTTATAGCGAAGCGTCACCCCGTAAATTGCAGGCTCGGTAATACCGAACAATCCGGAAATTGCAGCCGGACCGGCGATCGCTTTTACTTTCCGCTGGCGTGATTTTAAATAAACACCCAACGCTGCTCCGGCCTGTGCAAACACAGCCGGCGCAAGCAGAGCGGAAAACGTATCCTCCCCGTACACGCTTAAGTTGTTGATTCCAATTGGTACGAATCCCCAGTGCAGACCAAAAATAACAAACACCTGCCAGAACACACCCATAAACGCCCCGGCAATCATTGGACTTGCGTCATAAATCGACGTATAGCCATCAGCAAGCCAGCCGCTGATTACCGTACCAACCGGACCGAAAACAATCAATGTTAACGGAACCATAATAACTAGAATAAGAAGCGGCGTGAAAAACATCCGGATGCTTGAATGCAGCCAGCCGTTCAGTACCGCCTGCAGCTTCGACATCACATAAACAGCTAAAATAATGGGAATAACCGACGATGCGTAGTTACCCATCAGCACCGGAATCCCGAGAAATCCAAAGCTGCCACCCTGTTCTTCCCCAAATGCGATTAAATCCGGATACAGAAGAGCTCCGGCGATCAGCACTGCTACGTATGGATCTGCCCCGAATTTACGGGCAGACGTGATGGCCAACAGGACCGGAAGGAAGTAGAACAAGCTGTCCGAAGCAGCGTTCAGCACCTGGTACGTCCCGCTTGTTTCCGTTAATACGCCTGTGGCTAGCAGCACCGCTACCAGCCCTTTTAGAATACCGGCTCCTGCAAGCGCTCCCAATATTGGAGTGAAAATGGCGGAAATAATATCAATCGCCCGGTTAAACAAATTACCCTCGTTTCCTTTGTCCTCCGAAGTGCCTGCATTAGCATCATCGTCGCCAAGCTTTGTGTCCTTCGCGATCGCTTTGTAGACGTCGGAGACTTCATTACCGATAACGACCTGAAACTGACCGCCGCTTTCCACGACCTGAATAACTCCTTCAAGCGCCTCCACCTGCTCCTTGTCTGCCTGGCCTCTGTCTTTCAACCGGAATCGAAGTCGTGTGGCACAGTGAACGAGCGACTGTACGTTTTCTTCGCCGCCGACGCCGGCGACGACACTTCTGCCAAGCTCCTGATAATCTTTTTTCATGTCTACACCCCTTTTTATTAGTATTTTAGGCAATGAAAAAACCTAAACTGAACAGATGACAGAAAGGAAAAATCCCCTTCCATACTCTGCTCAGCTTAGGTTTTGCCTGCTTCATCAGTAACAACCCTACTCTGAGTGGTTTTTATTCAGTTGATGCCTGGATGCGACCCGGTGAATGTGAACCGTTAAATAAATCAGTTCGTCGTTGCATACGCTCCAATCATATTTGTTTTCGACGTATTTTTTAATTTTTTCACTGCACAGAAAGGCTTCTTTGTACTGCTTTTTCACCTGCTGATATAAAAAATCATCATCGGCATCATACTGCAGCCGCTCCTTTCGGACGAGACGCCAGGCAAAAAAGCGCAGATGCGTTAAAAAGCGTTCATAATTCAGCGTATCTTCATCAAGCTCCATTTGAAAGTGGTATTTCACGATACTCAGCATATCGTTAACGATGCCTACAGTTTCTACAACTTCTTCGAGGCCTTCCCCGGACATTTGGCTGTTCACGAGATGCAGCGTAATCGAAGCTGCTTCGTGCTCATCAAGCCGGTGGCCGGTTTCTGCTTCAATAATGTTCAGTGCTTTTAAAGCGACAGCAAATTCTTTACGGTAATACTTCCTGATTTCCCAGGCGAGTGTATTCTGCAGCGACATTCCCTGTTCATAGCGGCGGATCGCAAAGCTTAAATGATCCGTCAGTGCCACGTATAAGTAATCATCAAGCTTTACACCAAGATCCTCTTTAGCCAGGGAAATAATCTGTTCTGCAATCGACAGGTAGGTTTCGGGCACATCTGCCAGAAGCTCAGCCAGTTGGTCGGAGACGTTTTCATTTTCAAGCACAAACGTTTTCTCCACCTGCTCCTGATCGACCGTTTCCCCGGCTTTGCGCTGAAACGCCAAACCTTTCCCCATCACTACCATTTCTTTTCCGTGGCGGTTTTCCGTCAGAACTACATTGTTATTGAAGACTTTTTTTATCTGCATATCTCCTCGCCCTTTGCCTGAATAGTCCAATAAAAAAACCTAAACTCACACACACCATTCTACCAGAACGGCGCGGAGTTTAGGTTTTGCCTGCTTCATCAGTAACAATCCTAATTTAAGGGAATATTCTTTTGTAAACGTTTTCTATATATCTATTTTTATCACAGGCAGTGGCCGGGGTCAATACTTATTTCCTAAATAACAACCGGGACTTTAGATTTTCGTCGCAGCTGGCGGCTATTTTTTAACGAGCTGCACCCCCGCTTCTTTTTCAAGCACGAGATTAAAACCGGCTTTGCCCTTTTTCAGCACTGCCTGTCTCCAGCTTTCCTCGGGCGGGTCGAAGAGCTGATGAAATTCCTTCTGCAGTTCACGGGCATCCGCTTCTTTTTTTGCCCCGTACCAGTAGTACTGGTTTTCGTGCACGACAATATCGAGCGCTCTCATCTGATCCGGCAGCCGGTTGCCGATTGTGCCGAACTCCAGCAGGCAGGAGAAAATATACTTATCCGGATGTCTTCGGCTGTAGACATCCTTCACGTATTCTGCGTCCTCTCCTTTGATTTCCCGCACATCTGTTTTTTGCACATCGTTTACCTCAGGATGCCCAAAGTGCTTCTGGAGCTGCTTTTCCTTGCGCGGGTCTGAATGCGGCACCTGCAGCCACAGCTGTTCGGAAGGCCCCAGCCCGGTATGAATGTCAATATGGACGACCGTTTCGTATTCCTTTACCCACTCATCCATACGCGACAGGAGCTTTTCCACCGGCTCTTCATAAGCTGCTCCGCCGTAAAAAATACCGGTTGGATACTGGTACTGTCCCATCGTTGCTGCTTTTTCCAGTCCGGATACGCCTCGCTTAAACACCTTTGCCCCGAGAGAGCTTAATAGATTCCACCGCTGTTTTTTCCAGCTTTTCACCGGTCCCTCCGGCACAAAATGTTTCTTTTCTTTTTCAAATCGCTTGTTCAGTGAAGCAGGCACATTGTTCCAATCCTTCATAAAATTACGGTTCAGGTCCACGTTGTTTTCACTCACCCGCCGCCGGTTTTTCATCCCCCACGGGTTCACGGCATGCACAAGACGTATGCCGGTCGTATTCGGATTCAGCTGGGTCAAACACTCGTCGATAAACAGCTGCAGAAGCGCCGACCCTGCGTATCCTTCTATCCCGTGCACGCCGGTGGTGACGACAATCAGCGTACTGGAATGGTATCTGGCGTCCGCTGCAATAATATCGGTCGTGTTATTGTTTTCCGGCTCTCCGACAGCGTACTGGGTCAGCGAGGCCTCCGGCCATACTGCTGCCACGTCTGCGCTTCTTTTCCGGAAAGCCCTTCTTGCTTCTTCGTACGTAGGGAAAAAATATTGATCGGATGATTTCATTTTACTGCCTCCCTCATCAAAATTGGTCTTACGCTCATTATTCCTCGCCAATTCGGGTACAAACCTATTAGCGGCAAAAGAAACCATAAAAAGGATGATAACTATGCAGCTGCCTTCTTCTTTAGTACAGCTCGCCAACGAACGCATTGAACCATTTGACTGTGAAGGATTTCTGCCGGGAGCCGGTCCGAAAGACGCCACAATTATGTTTGTCGGGGAAGCTCCAGGCGAAACCGAAATTCATAATGGCATCCCCTTCAGCGGAAGAGCAGGAGTTATTTTCGACTCGTATCTCGACGACTTGAACATTAAACGGGACGATATTTATGTTACAAGCGCCGTGCGAAGCCGTCCGTTTAAATGGGGACAAACGAAGGCCGGGGTGCGCCGGAAATACAACCGGACCCCGAACCAGAAAGAAATACAGGCCCATGCGCCTGTACTGGATTATGAAATATCCCAGGTACAGCCCGAGTGGCTTGTGCCGATGGGCAAAATCGCCTACCAGCGGCTGCTCGGAAAAAGCCCCAGACTCGGTGATGTGACCGGCAGAATTCAGACGTCTCCAGTACAGCAATGGGATGAAGAATCCAACTCGTACATTTGGACGAAGAAAAACTACAATATTTTTCCGATCTATCATCCGGCCGCGATTCTGTATAACCGAAGTCTCGAACAGACAATGAAGAACTACCTGAACACACTCGCCGCTCACGCGCTTCGCACCTGAAAAAGCTCCGGAGCACAGATGAATGTCTGTGCTCCGGAGCTTTTTATTAGTATACTTCGTACGTCTGGCCGGTCTGCTGGCCTTCAACGCTTTTCTGATATGCAAGGGAAACTTTATCTCCCGGCACGGGATCAAAGCCGCGGAAAAAGCCGCCAAGCTTTTCTGCCGATTCGCTCAACAGGTTCGGACTGATATTGTTAATCCGGATGTCTCTCGGCAGTTCAATAGCCGCAGAGGTGACGAAGCCTTTTACGGCACCATTCGCCATCGCAGCGGATGTTCCCTGAGGAATCGGATCGTCCATCATGACGCCGGATGTGAGCGTGAAGCTGCCGCCGTCGTTCACGTATGGAATACCGATCAGCACCAGGTTGATCTGGCCCTTCATTTTACTGTTGATTGCTGTCTGGTTCTTTTCTGGAGTCAGCTCAGTGAGCGGAGCAAAGCCGGCGCTTCCTGAGGCCGTAATGACTGCATCCACGCGGCCGGTGGACTCATACATCTGTCGGATGCTGTCTTCGTCCGTAATATCCACCTGCACGTCCCGGCCATTTCGCCCCGCACAAAGAATGTCGTGTTCGTCTTTTAAGCGTTCGTATACGGCACTTCCGATCGTACCTGAAGCCCCGACTAACAATATGCGCATGAAAATCTTCCTTTCTGTCTCCAAAGTTTCTCTACGCTTATTGTTCCACTTTTTTCCGTCTTACAAACACCAGGACGTTTCCTCATGTCCACTGCAGGGACTCCAGCTCCCATGCATCGACATGAAAGACTGCAGGTGTTTCAGCTGAAAATTGGAGCTCCCCTTCTTCCTGCTCCGGGAACAGGCGGGAGGTCGAGACATATTCCCCGTCGTTCACAAACACTTCTGCAGAGGAACGGTCAAACAGGCAGCGAATCGAACGCACGCTGTTTACCCGGCCCGTACGGCGGACCAGAGCGCCCGTCTCCAGGTCCGGCCGTTCAAAGGTAATCGTCTGCTCCCAGGCATTATAGGAAATATGAAAATAACGGCGCCAGGAAACGGTCCAGCTTTTATCCTCCTCCACATCCAGATAAACCTCTGCCACTGCGGCATTCCATGACTGCCATACTACCGCCTCATTATTCACAGCAACGACCGCGGATGCGTGCTCTTCCCGCAGCTGCCGGTACTCTTTAATTGGCTGCTGGTACAGGTGCCCGTTTTTCATTGTCAGCTCCCGGGGGACCGTCAGACAGTGAACCCAGCCGTTAGCAATCGTCGGCTGCGCCTGTTCCTGCTGGTCCGGCACTCCCATCCAGCCAATCATCAGACGCCGGCCCCGTTCATCCAGAAACGTCTGCGGGGCGTAAAATTCAAAACCGAGGTCAATTTCACGAAACCCGCCATGGGAAAACGTGCCCGTTTCCGGAAAGAATTCACCGGCAAAAATACCGGTCTGATACTGATTCTGATACCGATACGTTTCTGCTTCAAGCCCCTGCGGAGAGATGAGCAGTACCCGCGAGTCGTCCAGTTCAAAAAAGTCCGGGCATTCCCACATGTAGCCAAAGGAGGCATCCAACGTAACTCCTTTTCCGGCAAGTGGTCCTAAATATTCCCACTCCCACAGGTCCGCCGAACGGTACAGCAGTATCTGTCCTTCCAGATCGTGGCGCTGGGCACCGACCACGAGCCACCAAAAATCCGCCTCAAACCATACTTTTGGATCACGGACGTGAGCAGTGTACCCTTCCGGCTGATAAATCACCGGGCCGTGCTTTTCAAACTCCACTCCGTCACTTGAGACTGCAACACACTGATAGCTCGTCCGGTTCCCGTGTTCGTCTTTGACATTTCCTGTATAAAACAAGTATAGAAGGCCCTCATGCGCTACCGCACTGCCGGAATAGCAGCCGTTTTTCTCAAAATCGTGCACTGGTGCAAGTGCCGGGGGCAGAAGCTCCCAATGGACCCAGTCCCGCGTCGCCGCATGCCCCCACCATTTGCTGCCGTGACCAGTTTGAAACGGCATCCACTGGTAAAACACATGGTACACTCCCTGCCACTGCACAAGACCGTTCGGATCATTCATTAATCCTGCTGGAGGCATCAGGTGAAACTGCTGTCGAAAGGGGCCTGCCGCTTCAACTGTTTGTACTATTTGTTCTGCTTCCTTTCGAAGCGCCTGCTCCTCTTTCATTGCTTCCTCCTTATACAGCTTTTTCCTCACTGTCTTTTTCTGTGTTTGTTTTTTCTTTCTTCGGCTGCTGTTCTTCTTCCTGCCAGCCGAGCAGCCATGCCGCAGTAAATGCGCCGCCAACAGCGACCAGTAAACCGATTGCGTAGTTAACCGGATCGTTTGCAATCGCAAACATCGGCAGGCCGGTCACCCCAATGCCATTTGCTGTGACATTTGTAATTGTCACGTACGCACCGCCAAGAGCGCCGCCAATTGCAGCCCCGATAAATGGCCGGCGGTAGCGGAGGTTTACCCCGAAAATGACTGGCTCCGTGATGCCAAGAAAGGCAGCGAATGCTGACGGACCAGCGATTTCTTTCATTTTTTTGCTCTTCGTTTTCACCCATACGGCAAGCCCGGCTCCGCCCTGAGCTACGTTAGCCATCGCCCATATAGGGAGCAGGTAGTTGAAGCCGACCTGGCCGAGAATTTCTGCCTCGATCGCGTGAAAGCTGTGGTGCACACCGGTTAAAACAATCAACGAATACAGGCCGCCAAACACGAGTCCGGCAAAACCGGCACCCGAATCATACAAAAATGACAGCGACGTGGTTACGCCTTCTCCGAGCAGACGGCCTAGCGGGCCGACGACCATTAGTGCTACAAATCCTGTCGTCATGATCGTTAAAAATGGAGTTACGAGCAAATCCACCATATTAGGTACAAATTTACGGAACAGCTTTTCGAGCCAGCACATGACATACACAGTCAGCAGCACCGGAATAACCGTACCCTGATAGCCGAGCAGTTCGATATTCATGCCGGCGAAATTGAGCATTTCCGGCTCAACGCCGCCCTCCTGCAGCCCCCACGGGTTCAAAAGCGTCGGGTGGGTCATAATCCCGCCGACAACAGCCCCTAAGTACGTATTACCGCCGAATTCACGTGCCGCACTGTAGCCAATTAAAATCGGGAGAATAATAAAGGCGGCCGAGGAGAACATATCAAGCAGAATGTATAACGAGCTGTCGCCGTCCGCCCAGCCGAAGCGGTTCATCAAATTCAAAAGACCCATCAGCATACCGGCGGCTACAATAGCCGGAATGATCGGCACGAAAATATTGGATAGCACCTTCGCAAATCGTGATACCGGATTCATTTTCTTTTTTACAGCTTCATTATGATCCATTTGTTTTTGTTTATGCTCTGCGGATTCGTCATCGAGACCAATTTCCTCTGCAAATGGCTGAAACACCTTATTAACCGTACCTGTGCCAAAAATAATCTGAAACTGTCCGGAGCTTGAAAAAGCTCCCTTTACGCCTTCCAGGTCTTCAATTTCCTGCTTATCGATTTTGCTTTCATCGTCGATGACCAGCCGGAGCCTTGTAGCGCAGTGGCTGGCGCTGATAACATTATCTTTTCCGCCAAGGAGCGGTACAAGTTCTTTTGCTATTTGTTTATGATCCATTCGGACATTCCCTCCCCTAAAGTAACGGAAGCTGTTTTTAAACATAAAAAAGACCCAAAACGAGAAGGGTAAACGTGTGCCTAGGATACACGTTTCCTGTCCTCATTTTGGGTCTTGCCTGCTCGAAGCAGTAACAACTCCCGATATGTGTAATGTACGAAAAGTATACAAAATGAAAAGATTTATGTCAACGCTTTCTTTTCAAATTTATGAAATCGACTGATTCGATAAAATGCGTTGAATATGAAGCGCAATATAGCCGATTTCCGGCAGGGGAAATGGAAGACCTGCCTCCTGTTTAACGTAATCGGCCAGCTCGTACGCGACAGTATAGGCCTTCTCATATTTCGTCTGAATCAGCTCGAGCATCTCGGGGTCCATGTCATCAAACACTTTTCCGTCCTCTGCTCTCGAAAGGGCGAAATTTAAATGAACGACGAGCCGGTGATATGACATACCGCGGTCCGCAAGCTCGAGCCCGGCACGGTCTTCCACAATTTGAATCAGCTCCTGGATCAATGAGGTTCTGTGCATCGTCTCCTCCATTGATCCGGTCTGCAGCTTCGCCGTATGCAGATGCAGTGCAATATGGCCTGCCTCGTCCTCCGGCAGCTCGACGCCCAGATCTTTTTTGATCTTCTGAATGGCCCAAACGCCGATGCTGTACTCCTCCTGGTAAAGCGCCTTAATTTCATGAAGCAGCTTATTTTCTATTTTAAACCCCTGCTTAATACGTTCGAGCGCAAACGCCAGGTGATCAATGATCGAAATATGAATGTGATCGCTGAGGGGCAGATGCATTTCGCCCTCCGCGTAGCTGATAATTTCTTCCCCGACTTCAATAACTTCAATCGGAAGAGTCTTCAAAAGCTGCTCAAATTTTGGCGTTTCTTCTTCCATGCTGAATATCTTTTCTATTTTCTTCTGGTTAACGGGATCGTTTTTACCTTTTTGAAACCCAATTCCCGCACCAAAAACGATCTTCTCACGGTCTCCGTGATGGACGACTACCGCATTATTGTTCAGTACACGCAGGATCTTCATGCACCGGCCTCCTCTCCTTCGATACTATATCACCCTCCAGCCGAGATTTCACGCAGAGAGCAAACCTCTCTTTCCTCGAAAAGATAACACAAAAAGCCGCGGGTCGTATAACCCGGCGGCTTCATGAACGTGCAGATAAATTTATTTCAGGCCGTGTTCTTTTTTATACGCTTTCGAGTACTGATCAGCTGCCTGCATGGCGCTTACCACGTCATAAGGAGTCAGCGCAAACGGCATATTATGGCTGCTTTCTCCTTCAGTTAAGGCCGCTTCCGCCACCTTCATCAATTCTTCCTCCGACGCGTCTCCAAGATGAAGATCATCCAGAGTGATCGGCAGCTCCAGGCGGTAATACAGATCCACGTACTTTTCGAATTCCTCTTTCGAGCGGTTCTCAAGTGTCAGCTGGCTCAGCGTGCCAAAGGCTACTTTTTCCCCGTGCGTCATGTGATGCACGTCCCCGTCGAGAACGGTAAATCCGTTATGAATCGCATGAGCAAGCGCAAGGCCGCCACTTTCAAATCCAAGACCGCTCAAAAGCGTATTTGCTTCGACAATCTGTTCAAGGGCATGGGTGACAATCTGTCTTTTGTTGGATTCATAGGCGAGGAGTCCATACTGAAACAGCGTTTCTTCACACTTTTCCGCAATTGCTGCGCCAGCAATCGTGGAAAGTCCGCCGGACATTGCGTTGGCGTTCGCCTGAATAGCCATGCGCGCTTCCACCCATGTGGCCATCGCATCTGCTATCCCGGACGCGAGAAAACGGGGCGGGGCGCCGGCGATGATTTTGGAATCCATGACGATTAAATCTGGATTTTTCGAGTAAAAGCGGTACGATTCGAACACACCCTCGTCCGAATAGATAACGGAAAGGGCGCTCGTCGGGGCGTCTGTGGAAGCCGTCGTCGGAACGATGACGCAGTAGGCATCAGGAATCTGGTCGCGGACCCCTTTTGCTGTATCGAGCGTCTTACCGCCTCCTACAGCCACAATCATTTCTGCTCCAGCCGATTGGGCTTCTTCGGTAATCCGGTTAATTTCCCCGGTGGAGGCTTCCCCGTTAAAGGTAATGTTTACGGCTTCTATACTCTGCTGCTTGAGACTGTCAACTACTCTGTTGCCGGCCAGGTCCCATACAAATTCGTCTGCAATCACAATTGCTTTACTGCCCATTTCTTTAACATAGGCGCCTACCTCATCCACAACGTCGACTCCCTGCACATATTTACTCGGACTGATAAATACTTTGTTTCCCATTTTCATTCCTCCAGGTTCAATTTTCCACTCTTCAACATCATTCCCTTATGTAAGATTTTTACTCATCATTATAAAGCGAACTTATGTTCGTATAAAGGTTGTCATTTTTAACAGAAGATGCCTTTTATACATATAACATACAAGGAGGAATTCATATTGACCGCGACCTTTCATCAGCAAAAGCTCATTCAGCAATTTTTAGACATCTCCGAACATCAATACTTCTGGGAACACGGGTATACAGACAAGCTCGACGAGGCCTTCCGCACCTTTTTTCTCGATGTGAAAAAGCAGGTCTTCATGCAAAAAACAATTTACTGGGCAGCGGTTCACTATGACAAGCGGGAAAGAAAGCAACGGGACCGGTTTCCACTTGCTGTTGATACAGGGGAAGAAACATCTCAGACGCTCCTTCCTGCTGTTTCTTTTGCAGATCAGGCCCGGAGCTTTTCCGTCAAACTTTCCGCACATATTGAAAATCCGGAGCTTTATGAAATTATTCAACAGCGTCCTGAGAAGGAGCAAGCGGTGTTATACGCTTTGTTTGTTGAAGGATCGACAACGGCGGAGACAGCCCAGACGATGAACGTGTCCCAGCAGGCTGTCTCTAAAATCAAACAAAAATCCCTGCGCATCCTAAAAACACATTTGGAAAACTGCGTGGCATCCATTGATAAGTAATTTATGTTTTTTCTTGTATTCCTTTACAGGAATTCCTTGAAAACAGTGTCCGAGCGCCTCTGAAAAATGTATAATAGATGCAACCTTAATTGAAGGAGGATACATATGGGAAATTGGTTAACAGCTGATACATGGTTTTATAACCTTGTAGGGTCTCTCAGTGACGTGATCTGGAGTTACCTGCTAATCGCACTCTTACTTATTTTAGGCGTTTATTTCACCATCCGCACCGGCTTTGTGCAGTTCAGGCTGCTCAAAGAGATGGTTGTACTTTTATTTAAAGAGGGCACTGATCGCTCAGGCTTTAGGGAACGCAAGGGTACTACAGCGTTTCAGGCATTTGCGATCAGTACCGCTGCCCGTGTCGGTACCGGGAACCTTGCCGGGGTAGCCCTTGCCATCAGTGCCGGCGGTCCTGGTGCAATCTTCTGGATGTGGGTCATCGCTATTATCGGTGCTGCTACCGGGTTTGTGGAAAGTACGCTTGCACAGATGTATAAAGTAAAGGATAAAGACGGCTTCCGCGGCGGTCCGGCCTATTACATGGAGCAGGCATTGAACGCCCGCTGGCTCGGTATTATTTTCGCTGTTTTGATTACCCTTTGTTTTGGTTTTATTTTCAATGGCGTGCAAACCAACACGATCGCCCAGGCGTTCAACGGTGCTTATAATATTCCAACAGTTTATGTCGGGATCGCCATTATGCTTTTAATTGGCGTTATTATTTACGGCGGGGTCCGGCGTATCGCTGTCGTAGCCGAAATTATTGTGCCAATTTTTGCTTCGCTGTATGTAATTGTAGCCGTTATCATTATGATTATTAACATCGCAGACGTACCGCAGGTATTCGGTCTTATTTTCGGTCAGGCCTTCGGAATTCGTGAGGTCGCCGGAGGCACAATTGGCGGTGCTCTCATGCTTGGTATCCAGCGCGGGCTCTTCTCCAACGAAGCCGGTATGGGTAGTGCACCGAACGCGGCCGCAACAACGTATGTAAGCCACCCGGTCAAGCAGGGACTCGTTCAGTCTCTTGGTGTTCTGACCGATACGCTTATTATATGCAGCGCGACAGCGTTCATCATTTTGCTTTCCGGTACGTACGCTGATGCCGGGGCAAATATTGAAGGCATCCAGCTGACCCAGCAGGCACTCGCCTTTCACTTAGGGGACTGGGCACAGACATTCGTCTCTCTTGCGATCTTTTTCTTTGCTTTCAGCTCCCTGCTCGGGAACTATTACTACGGGGAAGTAAACGTGGAATTCATCTCTCCAAAACGCAGATACGTCCAAATTTTCCGTGTCTGCTTCCTGCTGTTCGTTCTTCTTGGAGCAGCCAGCGGCCTCGAGCTTGTGTGGGCGATGGCAGACCTGTTTATGGGCTTAATGGCAGTCGTCAACCTTATAGCGATCGCGCTGCTCGGTCATATAGCTGCCGCTGCCCTCAAAAACTACATGGATCAGCGCAAGCAGGGGCTCGATCCGGTCTTTTATAATGACAGCATCCCATGGCTGAAAAATTTAAAAGTCTGGGGCAAAAAGCGATAATTCCAATCCGTTCGGCCTGCATCTTTTTAGAAGATGCAGGTTTTTTGTGCATTTTTTTCTGTATATACCGTATTACGTGGTACGATAAAAATATAATGTTATAAACTCTACCTCGTGCCGGGCACGGATTTTGAAAGGGGTACCAATATGCCGGACCGTTCCACCGCCCTTCAGCCTATCGTCTCCTATTCGCCGGAAGAGGGGCTTTACACAGCAGAAGATCAGGTTGCACTGGAAAAGCCAATGACGATTGTCGTAAACGATGAAGAGTTCGCAACACTTGTATGCACCCCCACCCACGTGGAGGAGCTCGTCGTCGGGTTTCTCGCATCTGAAGGAGTCATCTTATTTTACCGGGAGATTGAATCGGTTTCTCTTGACGATGACCTGGGCTTTGCCTACGTTTCCATCAACTCCAACCGGGTAAAGGAAGCTTCTTTTTACTCAAAGCGGGTGATTGGTTCCTGCTGTGGCAAGAGCCGCCAGTTTTATTTTCAAAGCGATGTCCAGACAGCGAAAACAGCTGTTACCAAACGCACGCTCACACCTGAGCAGTGTCTCGGGTTTATGAAGGAAATGCAGGACAACAGCGTCGTGTTTAAGAACACCGGCGGAGTCCATAATGCTGCCATTTGCGATACAGACGGCATTATCGTTGACCGCTCTGACATTGGCCGGCACAACGCGCTCGATAAGCTGTACGGGTACTGTCTGATGAACGGCATCCAGGTACGCGACAAAGTACTTGTTTTCAGCGGGCGCTTAAGCTCCGAGGTGCTGACTAAAGCAGCCAAAATGGGCATGGGTATTATTTTATCCAAATCCGCTCCGACAAACCTTGCAATCCGCCTTGCAGATGATTTAAATATCACGGCTGTCGGGTTTATCCGCGGCTCTACCTTTAACGTTTATGCCCATGCTGAACGAATCAGCGCCGACGTCCCTTCTGCGACAAAATAAGCACTGGCCTTTATGGCTCAGTGCTTATTTTTCAGTTTATCCAGCTTTTTATACAGGGACTTTTTCCATTCTTCTGAAAGAGCGGCACACTCCAGCGCTTTTTCAACTTCGGCCGGATCTTCTGAATGGTAGGTGATCCGGTTCACGCTAGCAACACTTAAGGACGTGGTTCTCGTTTCGAGGTGCAGCGGCTGATTTTTTTCTACGGTTCCTGCCTGGCGCACCCGCATGTAATAGCCGGAATAACTGGTGTCACGAACATAGAGGGGCAGCTTTTTGATACCGTGGCGTTTCGCAATTTTATAGCAGGGCTCCCGCGGCTGGCTGATTTCCACAACTGCTTCTCCCCAGCGGAAAACGTCGCCGATCATCACATCCTCCTCGACACCGTTCTGAACCGTCAGGTTTTCCCCAAACCCTCCGTGCGGAAGAGCGTCTTCGAGCGTTCTGCTCCAATACGCGTAATGCTCCCACGGATACACGCAAACTGCTTTCTCCGGCCCCCCGTGGCTCTTTTTGTCTGCCTGCTCATCTCCATCCAGGCCGGTCTCCGATAAATACAGGGAATCTTCGAATCGCTTTGTTTTATTAATAGCCGAAAATACTGGCTTTTCCTTTTCGGCTGATATGTCCTCCGGCTTTCCCGTAAACCATTCCATTACCCGTATGTTCATACACTTTACCTCCTCGTGTAGTATATTTAGATTCTATTTAAGACTGACGGTTTAAGGATGCTTTCCCCAGCATTTTGCCGAGCAGCGTATCCCCGTAAACCGTAGCAATAATTGCCACAAAGACGAGCACAATGCCGAAGGTCTGCCAGAGCGTAAAGGAATCACCAAAAACAGCTACACCGATGACGATCGCCACCACCGGCTCGATAATCGAAAGGATGGAAGCCCTTGATGATTCCACATGGGCCAGACCGGCTGTATATGCTACATAAGCTATCGTTGTAGCTGCCACCGCAAGCCCAATGCCGTTCCACCATACCCCCGGTTCCGTAAAAGCCTCCGCCTTTTCCCACAGGCGGCTTGTCGGCAGCAAAAACAGGCCGCCGAGGATCATGGAATAGGTCGTGATCGTAAGCGGATGATACCGGCCACTTAAAAACTTTCCAAAAATACTGTAGAGCGCGTAAAAGAAACCAGAAGCAACACCGAACAAAACGGCCGCTGCGGCGACACTGTCCGACCCAAGAGGAATCAGTCCGACCGCGTACATGCACCCGGTAATCATAATCACAAGCGCCGCTATTTTCCCTGTCGTCAGCATTTCCTTAAAAACAAACCTGGCAATAACGGCCACAAACAACGGCCCCGTGTAAAGCATCACTACCGCAAGAGAGATGCCGGACACCTCCATCACCGAGAAGAAGAAAAAGTTAAAAAAAGCAATACTGATAATACCAGTGCCGACAAACAGCGGCAGATCCTGCCAACGGATGCGAAGCAGGCTTCTCTCCACAATACTCAAAAACAGGGTAATAATAACCGCTGAAAAAATCAGACGGATGCCTACGACCTCCCACGGCGTAAATCCATATGTATATAAGTTTTGCACAAACAACCCCGTTGTGCCCCACAATGCTGCCCCTGCCAGGACTAGCAGATACGCTAACCGTGCCGGCATGACTCTCTCTCCTTTTATGTTTCGCTGCATTATTTATATGAATTAAGCTTATCATATCCCCCGTCTCAGCTGACAAAATCTGCATAAAAAAAGCAGAAGACCATACAGCCTTCTGCTTCTGTTTACATCGCGTGCTTGATGCCTTTGTCGACGAGCCACCAGTTCACCGGATAGCTGGTTAAAAATCCGATAACCATCGCAATCTGCATCATAAACCAGAATGTTGGGCCGGCCGGGCTTGGCGGAGCCGCAAAGAACACAAAATGAACTAAAGCCATAAAACCAAACATACCGATCTGATAAGCAACAAGCGAGAGTGTATCCGCTTTGGCGGCTTGTTTGATGCCATGGCTTTTGCTCATCTGTTCATTCATCGGCAGGATAGACGCCAGCTGAAAGAAAATCCCGAACGTATAGGCCAGTATAAATTCCACGATATAGTCAGCGAACAGCCTGGTTCCTGCAATCGTCCACCCTAAAGCCACAACGATGGGAATACCTATAATATCTCCAAGCGCACATCCGGCGCCGCAATGACTGGTGGAGGCGACCGTTGACTGCCACATCGGCTTATCACCATGCCCTTTACGTCCGATATAATAATAGAAAAACAGTCCCAGTGGTCCCGAATACAGCACGGTCAGCGGCCATACAATATTCATAACCATCATTGGCTGCGGATTTCTCCGGACATCCACGATCACGATTGCCGTAGAAATAAAGGCAGCTGCCAATGAAACAACAGCAACAATAGAAATCGTATCCATCATATTGCCCCCTTTCTTTTTGTTTCATGGACAATGATACCCCGCATACGTATATTTTACACATCTGCAATACATAAAGAAGGCTTTCCATTTCGGAAAGCCTTCTCTGTTTATACTTCTTTGTTACGGCCGGCTCCCATACCGGCTCCCACCTGCAGAACGGATACAATCATTAAAATAAGCAGCGCAGGCATCCATGTTTCCCAGGCATCAAAGGAAGCACCTACCAGAATGGGTCCAAGGGCAGCCATAAAATAACCCACCGACTGGGCCATGCCCGATAAATCTGCTGCCCGCTGCGGAGTGGAAGCACGAATGCTCAACAAAGCAAGCGCCAGGCTGATGCTTCCGCCCTGTGCAAGGCCGACGAACAGTACCGCAATCGTAAGCATAAACGGCGCTGTGTTTGTCATAAGCAGCACCAGGCCGAGCACCGCCACCACACCGATCACGGAAATAATACCCTGCTGATTACGGAACCTGCCGGCAAGAATTGGCGTTAAAAAGGTAGCCGGAAGACTTGCGACCTGCATAAGTGCCACAAGCCAGCCCGCAGCTGCAAGCGACATGTTTCCAAGATTATTTAAAATATCCGGCAGCCAGGTGATAGTCACGTAAAATCCGATGGACTGCAGGCCCATAAATAACGTTACCTGCCAGGCGAGCGGAGACTTCCAAATTGAGCCTTCGGGCCTGCTTCGCTCCACCGCTCTCACGCGGCCCGGCATCTGCAGCTGCCTGTTTTTCAGCACAAATCCCCAGCACAATACTGCTGCTGCCGCGGGAACGACCCAGAACAGGAGCGACCACTGCCATCCCAGGCCGGCGCTGGCCGCAAGCGGCACCGAAACTCCTGAACCGACTGCCGCCATTAATACCATCGTAGTCGTATAAATACTGGTCATCACGCCGACATTATGCGGAAAGGACTCTTTAATGACACCCGGGAGGAGCACATTGAGCATCGCAATGCCCGCTCCGACAAGCAGACTGCCGGCAAACAAAAACAAGGCTTCGGGGACGTAGCGCATAACAATGCCCACAATGAGTACGATAACACCAACCATTAAAGCCCGCTGGTGCCCGATTTTTGCTCCGATTTTTGGCGCCACCGGCGAAACTACCGCAAACGTCAGCAGTGACAGAGTTGTAATCAAACCAGCCGTCCCTCTTGTCAGCGAAATATCTTCCCGGATTAACGGAATTAACGGACCGACGCTTGTTAACGCCGGCCGGAGATTGACTGCGAGCATGATGATTCCGGCAAACAGCAGGGCAAGCTGTGCTGTTGATAGATGCTGCCCCCGCTGCCGCAGCCTTTCTTCTGTCTGTTTATTCTGCATACTTCTCTCTCCTACGATCGCTTTTCATATTGGTTTACTCTACATTCTTTTTCATTGTACAACAACCTTTCTCTGCTTTTCTTCCTGCTGTCATTTTGATTCTCAATTTCAGAACAAGGGAGTCTTTAGGTTAAAAAATAGCGCCGGATGTCTTCCCAGTGATCAACTCTTGTATGAGCCGTATCATAAACGTTGTGAGGAGCGGTATATAAAATTCCTTTGCCGGCAAAGCGTTCAAAGTGTCTGGCATTATCATCTATCAAATAATCTGCATGAATGATGCTTTTATCGCCACAGAATACAAAATTCATGTCTCCCAAAAAAGATAAATTATCTTTCAGCCACTCGTATTTTGCCGCAAACGAGGGCGGGAATTCCATAGCTGCTGTTGTAATAAACACTTCATATTGTTTGGCAAGCTGCCCGATTACCTCCGGCGCACCGTCCATGACCTGCAGATGACGAAAAAAAGACGGCTCGTAGAAATAAGCTTTAATCTCATCATGAAGCTCCGGGTGCAGAGCCTCCAGCTTCATCCCTCTAAGATCCTCAGCTGTAACACTGTATCCGTAATCACTGTTAAATCTATGTAGCAGCGTTGGCAGCGTATTTACCGTGACTTCATCCATATCAATCGCTATCCGTTCCATGTGAAACCTCCCTTTTTACATTAAGAAGAAGCCGCGCAAATATGCGCAGCTTCCACCTGCTATTCAAATGTAATTACTGGTTTGATCGTTTTGCCCGCTTTCATATCTTCAAGGGCCTGCTCCAGATCTTCAAATGGATACATGGTAATCAATTTATCAAAAGGAAATTTGCCCTGCTTGTAATATTCCACAAGCATCGGAATAAACAGCTTCGGCACGACGTCTCCCTCTACGACACCTGACATAGTGGCGTTTGGCACGATGAAGTTCTGATGCACGTGAAATTCGGTATCTGCGCCAGCACCGACGACGGCCGACTCCCCTTTATAACGGAGCACCTCCATCGCCTGTTTTGCCAGGGCCGCCACTCCGGTGGATTCAAGCGCATAATCGGCCCCGCCATCGGTCCATTCCTTCACTTTTTCAACCACATCTTCCTTTTTACCATTGATCGTATTCGTAGCTCCGAGTTCTTTCGCAAGCTCCAGACGCTCTTCATTAACGTCGACAGCGATGACCTGCAGGGCGCCGGCGAGGTGGGCCGCCATAACGGCACTCATGCCGACTCCTCCGCAGCCAAAAACGACGATCGTATCGCCAACGCCTACGTTCAAACGGCTGAGAACTGTGCCTGCACCAGTCTGAACCCCGCAGGCTAAAGGACCGAGCAGACGGATATCTACGTCTCGACGGACTTTTACTACATTATTGACAGGTGTCACAGCGTAGGTGGCAAGTGACCCCTGGCCGAACAAAGAAGACACTTCACTGTCTTCACTGTGAAGACGCCGGGTGCCGTCGTTCATGGTGCCGCCAAAATTCAGGGCATTAAAATTTTCACATGCCCCTGGATGTCCTTCCAGGCAGTTACGGCATGTTCCGCAGTGCGAAAATGTGATAACCACATGATCGCCGGGCTCTACATCCTCGACCCCATCGCCGACCTTCTCCACCACACCTGCTCCTTCATGCCCTAAAGCAATCGGAAGCGGCGTCGGAATCTCCTGCTGCTGCACGCCGAGGTCGGTATGACAAATACCGGCTGCAGCAATTTTCACTCTCACTTCTCCTGTTTTCGGTTCATCGAGTTCTGCTTCTGTATGCTGAATGGCGCCAGCTTGTTCACTGACTACCGCTGCTTGAATTTTCATTGTTATCCCTCCTGCTTGGTTCTTCCCGATAGAACGCAAAGGAAAACCGAGTCTAGAAGTGAACATTCATCCAATTTTTACCTTCCAAATACCTTGCTACAAGCATACTTGAAACGTTATCACCCGCAACGTTTACAGTTGTCGCAGGAGGATCAACAACAATCCCGATAGCAGTAATAATAGGCAGGGCTTCAATAGGCAGGCCGTAGAGCGTAATAATCATAATTTCTCCAATAAACCCTCCGCCGGGCACCCCGCTCATCACCATTCCACTGAGCAGCGCAATGCCGATCGCAGTTAAATATGTATCTAACCCGGTAAATTCCATTTGAAAAACACCGAATACAAAAGCTATTTTTAATATAGCTGATAAGCAGGAACCATCCATATGTATGGTAGCTCCGATAGGAAGTATCGTTTCTCTTATATCTTTAGGTACTCCGGCATTTCTGGCTGCGTTTAAGTTCACCGGCAGAGATGCTACGCTGCTGGCTGTACCAAGTGAAGTTACCGCCGGTGCAAAGATATTTTTCCAAAAGCGGCTGAATCCCTGCTTTCCTCCGGCCACCCAGGCATAAAAAGAAAAACCAAGAATAAAATACAAAATAGCTACCGGGTAATAAACTGCTACTGCTTTAGCGTATTCTCCGATCAATTGTGGGCCGTATTCCCCTACCAGAGCTGCAAAATAAGCACCTAGCCCAATTGGGGCGTAATAAAGAACCAGAGCCACTATTTTCATAAATACTTCCGACCCGCTCTGTAAAAACCGTGCAAAGGGCTTTCCAGCTTCCCCCGATAAACCTGTAGCTACGCCGACAAGCATCGCAAAAACAATAAGAGCGAGCATATTTTCAGTTGAAAAGATGTCTATAAAATCAGAAACTGTGAATGTCTCTACAAGCTGATCAGCAAACGAGCCCTCTTCCTCCTGCTGAGATGGCTGCTCTTCGCTTACACTTACGTTTTCTGCAGGCGGAAAAACTACAACAGCCGCCAGCATAAGGCAGGAAGAAATAATGCCGGTTATTATAAAAACAATCATCATTGAACCCAGAATACGACCAAGCCGCTTCACCGAATCCATGACCGCTACGGCTGAAGCAATAGAAAAAAACACCAATGGTACTACAATAGTAAACATCATATTTAAAAATAAATCACCGAGAGGCTGAACCACCATGGCGTCTTCGCCCCAAATAAAACCCGCTATGCTTCCAATGATAATAGCAATAAGCATAATTACCGGAAACCGATATGCTTTCCAGGATCCCATGCTTTCACTTCCTTTCCTTTTAAACTTTAAGATAATAAATAATATTATTTATTATACGGAAAGCTGAAGTGGAAAACTATGGAACTTTAAACATTTTTTATTTTTTTAAAAAGCAAACCATCCAGTGCTCGTCATCGTATCCTTTTTCTGTTTTCATCGCTTCTTTTTCTGTCGAAAAAACAGAAAATCCGCAGGCTTCGTACAGGCGGACCGCATGCTTATTTTTACTCACTACGGTTAACTGCACCTGTTCCACCCCGTCTTTATCTGCCTGCTTCAAAGCAGCCTCTACGAGCCTGCCTCCAAACCCGTATCCCCTGAACACTGGCTTTACATACATAGCGAGAATCGTCGCTTTATGCTGAAGCTTCTGCATTTGCATCGGGAGCAGAGTGATGACACCCGCAAGCTCGCTTCCGACCTCTATGCCCCATGTAAAAGACCGGCTTCCTTCCAGCCTTTCTTTATATTTTCTGACCAGATCCGGGTTCTGTTTTTCCTCTTCCAGGGTGGAAGCAAAGGCCTCCGGGCTCTCCTCCAGGGCCTTCATCCGAAGCTCTGCGTATGCTTCAGCGTCTCCGCCTCCTAAGGCCTTCAATTCTGCTTCCTGCACTCGTCTTACCTCCCATTCTCTTTTCCGAAGTCCTTCGCCGTAAAGTCTCCTCCTTTTTTCGGATGACTCCCTGCCTCTACTTCACCAGCGTAGTCTTCTGCATTCTCCCGTGGCTCGTAGCCAATCTCTTTTGCCCGTTTATTTTCAAACCTTGCCCGGGTGTTATTTGAAATGCCGTAAACAATCAGATACTCAGGCACTGAGCACGTGAGCGCTGCTTCAAATAATCGCTCTGCATCACGGGGGCTGAACCAGTTTTCCAAATCGTGTTCGGATGCCGGCCGGTCCTGAAAATTACAGATGCGCACTCCAATGCCTTTTAAACCAAATTTGTCGTGATAATAACGACCGAGCGCTTCCCCGTAAGCCTTACTAACCCCGTAAAGTGTGTCAGGGCGCACTGGTGAGACTTCGTTCACCCATTCATCCGCCGGATAAAAGCCGACCGCATGGATGCTGCTTGCAAAAATCAACCGTTCCACGCCGGCCTCCGCCGCCGCCTCCATCACATGAAACGTACCTTGTATATTCGCCTGCTCAATGGATTCAAAGTCCACCTCAACCGGTATTCCTCCCAGATGTATGACCGCATCCACCCCTTGCATCAGATCGCGGACCTCTGCTTTATTCGTAATGTCCGCTTCCTTGAATGTTTCTTCGCTTGTTAAATCCTCCGGAGTTTTCGTGTCTGTCAGTACAAGATCAAAACGCTTTGACAGGTAGTTTCTCAGCACAGTGCCGATTGTACCCGCAGCTCCCGTAAGCAATACCTTCTTCATATGTAAGTCTCCCCTTTCATGTCATATTCTTTTATAAACCTTTTCCTTTTATTTGAAACCTATGGCAGGCACTTTTTTTGCTTTTCCTTTGTTTATTTTTTATCCTCAAGAAAAGACTTTATATAAAGAAGGGATACGTTATGGCTATCGAACACTTCCATTTAACGGCGGAGTGGCCCGGCGGCCGCAATGCAGTCGGCTCTATTGATGCCGGCCAATTGAAAACGAATATTTCCATTCCCGAAGAAATGGACGGACCGGGCGTTGGCACTAATCCAGATGAAATGCTCCTGGGCGCCGCAGCTACATGCTACATCATCACACTCGGTGCCATGCTTGAACGGGCAGAGCTTCCGGTCGACTCCATGGCGCATACGAGCGAAGGCCGCGTAGATGTTACAAACGGCGTATTTACGTATAAAGAAATTATCCATCGCCCGGTGATCACCCTCGAAGCCGGCGCTTCCGACAAACAGATGGAAAAAGCGCAGAAGCTGATTGAAAAAGCGGAAGCAGGCTGTATGATTTCCCGGGCCATTCAGGGGAACGTGGAGCTTACGCTCGAACCAACGCTCCGCCGCACAGATAAAGCCCGTACCTGAAAAGGCACGGGCTTTTTTATACGAGCTCTCAGCACTGCTCGAGCAGGTTGGTGAGTTCGTATACGACCAGCCGCTGATAGTCTGCGTCATCGCCGTATCTGGAAAAAATACTTTCGTATGCTGCCGAGCGTTCATCTGCGTACGTTTCATCATTTTCTGTCAGGCCGAGACTTTTGAAATGCTTCATCGGCTCCTGAATAAAAGCGGGCCTCGGTCCCCAGCTGAAATAAACCTTTCCGTGTTCATCAGAAACTACCACTTTTGGCACTGACGTGCCGCCAAGCGTCCGGAATTGATCGATAAAATCCGGGTGTTCCTCCTGAATAAACACTTCCACCGGAATACCTGCTTTCCGCATCACTTCCACGATTACCGGAAAGTTCCGGTGCACATCCCCGCACCAGTCGGATACAAGAATAGCGCAGTGCAGATCATCCCGTGACTGCAGGGCGAGCAGCTTATCCTCCGGGTGATGCTTCCAGGAAAAAGCAGCCTGCCACGGCTCCATTTTCTCCCGGTAAGTGGGGCGCATGCGTTCAACAAAATCATCTACGGCCAGACCACGGCCTATTTTATCTGAAATATCAAATGCGGATGGCATAATTATCGTCCTCCTTGATAGTTCTCTACCTCAGCCGCCGTTTCTTTAAACAAATGTATTCTGGATGTAATTCATGCTTATCTGCACACTTTCAAGCGGCTTACGCCTCGAAGCGTCCTGCTCCACGATCTGCCAGGAAGCCCCGGCTTCCTCTGCTTTTTTCATAATCGCCTCAATATCCATTTTGCCTTCGCCCAGCTCAGCAAAAAACTCCTCGCCGTCGGCGGTCATATCTTTAATATGCACAAGCGAAAGCCGCTCCCTCAGCTGTTCCATCCAGGCAAAAGGGTCTTCCCCCGCCTTCTGCACCCAGTATGTATCAAGCTCTACCTGCACGTGCTCCGGCTTCATTTCCTCCAGCATCACTTCAAACGGCAGTCGCCCTTCGAGCGGAAGCAGTTCAAAATCATGGTTATGATACGAAAATGTGATCCCTTCCTTCCGGCATGCTTTTCCGATCCTGTTCAGCTCCTTTGCCGTCTGCTTATAAGCTTTCAGACTCGAACGTTTTTCTTCTTCGAGATATGGACACACAATGTGGCGGCACCCAAGCGCCAGGTGCTTTTGTATTACGCCGTCCAGGTCATCCTGCAGCTGTTCGAGCGGTACATGGCTCGAGACTATCTGAAGGCCAATATTCTTCATTGTCCCAGCGAGCTCCTCCGTACCGAAGCCGCCGCTTTGACCGGCCAGCTCCACCGCTTTGTATCCCATGGTTCTCACCTGCTGAAGCGTTCCGATAAAATCCTCTTCAAGCTCATTTCGAAGCGTGTAAAGCTGCAGTGCAATGTTCATAGATTCCTCTCCTTTTGGTAAACGTTTACATATAGTATATACGGTTTTGCCGCTCTATACAAAAAAGCCTCCGGAACAGAGTCCGGAGACCTTTCTCATTACGCTTTTTTTGCTTTCGATAAACCGTTTCTAAGGCCTGTCTTTTCACAGAACGACTCGTATTCCGTATTCCAGGCAGTATGCTCTTTCGGGGAAAAGGCGTTTACGTCCACTGCTTCACGGATATACTTCCGCGCTTCGTGGCGGTCCTTGATTTTTCCGGCGGCGGTCAGCTGCACGGTAACATTACCGAGGGCACTCGCTTCCTTCGGCCCGGCCCATACATTACGCCCAAGCGCATTCGCTGTAAACTGGGAAAGATGCGTATTTTTTATCCCGCCACCGACCATATACAGCCCGGAAAATGACTGGCCGGAAAGCTGTTCCGTACGCTCGAGCACGTGCCGGTATTTCATTGCCAGACTCTCCATAATGCACCGAACAATTTCTCCCTTCGTTTCAGGGACTTTTTGGCCGGTCTCCCGGCAGTAATGCTGGATTTGGGAAGGCATGTCTGCCGGATGCAAAAACTGGAGATCATCCGGATCGATAAATGACTGAAAGGCCGGGGCTTCTTCCATTTGGGCAAGCAGTGCTTCATGGGAAACATCATCGCCGCGCCAGACACGCCGGCATTCTTCGAAAATCCACAGCCCCATAATGTTTTTCAGCAGCCGGAAGGTCCGCTCGACACCGCCTTCGTTGGTGAAATTCCATTCAAACGCTTCCGGAGTCGTAGCAGGCTCTTCAATCTCGGTGCCCATCAGCGACCATGTGCCGCAGCTCAAATAGGCAAAGGAGGAGGATTCAGCTGGAACTCCGGCTACCGCTGCCCCCGTATCATGTTCGGCGCTTGTGTAGACAGGTATTGCCGGCACCTGCAGCTCCTGCTGCAGATCCTCACGCAGCTCTCCCACCCGGGTACCCGGCATCACTACATCAGGCATCCACTCCCGCGGCACGCCGATAGCTTTTAACAGCTCCTCGTCCCAGTCCATTTTCCGGGGGTTAAACAGCTGGGTCGTGGTCGCATTTGTAAATTCACTTTTCATTTCTCCCGTTAAAAAGTAGCGAAGCAGGTCAGGGATCATTAAGAGCGTCCGCGTTTCCTTTAAAACTGGGGAATCGGTCTTCACCATCGCTTCAAGCTGATAAATAGTGTTAAATGGCAGAAACTGAATGCCGGTGCGTTCAAAAATAAATTTTTTGCCGAGACGCTCCGTTACCTGCTCCATCACTCCGTCTGTATGAGGATCGCGGTAATGATACGGGTGGCGCAAAAGTTCCCCATCCTTCCCTACACAACCGAAGTCGACCGCCCAGCTGTCGATGGCGATGCTTTCAATGTCCTGGCGCTCCTCGTAAGCAGCACGAATGCCTTCTTTTAATTCATGAAAAATGCGGTAAATATCCCAGTGAAAACGGCCATTCACCCGCACCGGTTCATTTTTAAAGCGGTGCACATCCATGGTTTCAAGCCGTCCGGCTTCGATCCAGCCAAGCACAGCTCTTCCGCTGCCTGCCCCTAAATCGAACGCGAGTACACTCACCAGCTGGCACCACCTTTGCCGCGGGAGAGAATTTTTTCCCCATAGCCGCTGGCGTGATAAGCGTCCATCGGCTTCACCGAAGCTCCCGCTTCTTCGCGAAACGCTTCGAGCAGCGGTGTAACGTCGGCTTCAAAGGCAGACCGGATCGCGCGTTCAGCACCGAGAACGTCCTGCTTCTCCTGAGCGTTTCTCAGCTCCTCCAAATTCACCAGGCACGCCTTGGCATACATCGTCTGAACGTTTTCAATCGAACGGATCATGGCTGGGATTTTTGGTTCCAGGTTGTGGCACTGGTCGAGCATATACGCGATGTTCTCTGCGTTTTGACGTACCGCTGGATCCGGGTCCTCTTCAGCCTGCACAATCTGCTGCAGAATTAAAAATACTTCATACGGGTCATGCGCGCCGACAATAAGATCATCATCTGCATACTTGCGGCTGTTAAAGTGAAAGCCGCCCAGCTTCTGTTCGTCGAGCAGGTACGCCACAATGTGCTCGATATTAGTCGCCTGCGGATGGTGTCCGGTGTCCACCAGCACTTCCGCTTTGCTGCCAAGCTTGTTGGCTGCGTTAAATGCCATGCCCCAGTCTGCAAAATCAGTGTGATAAAATCCCGGTTCGAAAAACTTGTATTCAATCAGCATGCGCATCGAATCGTCCAGTGCATCATACGTGCTTTTCAGTCCTTCAAGCATCCAGTTTTTCCGCTTTCGAAAGTCCGCCTGCCCCGGGTAGTTGGTACCATCGGCAAACCAGAGGCTTAACACATTGGAATCTACTTCCCGGGCAATGTCAATGCATTCAAGCAGATGATCGAGCGCCTTCCGGCGGATCGCCGGGTCCGTATTGGTTAAGCTGCCGAATTTATAATCGTCATCCTGAAACAGATTCGGATTCACGGCTCCAATACTCACGCCAAGACCTTCTGCGTGCGCTTTCAATTCCTTGTAATTATCTACTTTATCCCACGGAATATGAATCGCAACTGAAGGGCTTGACCCGGTGTGCTTATGCACCTGAGCGGCGTCCTCTAATTTTTCAAAAGGATCTCGCGGTATGCCTTCCTGCTGAAATACTTTAAAACGGGTGCCGGAATCTCCAAAGCCCCAGGAAGGGGTTTCGACCTGCAGCTTCTGCAGCTTCTTTTTCACCGCTTCGAGGTCAATGCCCCTTGCCTGCTGCTGTTCTTCGAATAATGTATAATGACGATCACTCATGTGTTATCCTCCTATCTCTATTTCAAAAGCGGGACGCACCGAAGCCGTACCGCCGTCTGTCTTCTTTATTCAGGAGGGGCACGCCCGCCGGAGAGCGGCAGGCAGCTCCTTGTTTTCGTTTAGCGTGTAAAGGCCGCTGGCACACCGCCGTCTACGGTCAGCATGCATCCAGTCGTTTTTTCTGATTTTGATGAAGCGAAGAAAGCAATCGCCTCTGCAATATCCTCCGGATAAATATTAACCAGCAGCGTTGTACGTTTACGGTAATGTTCATCCAGTTCGTCAGCTTCAATACCGTAGGCCGCCGCCCGTTCTTGCTTCCACGAAGAGGTCCATATTTTCGATCCCTGCAGCACTGCGTCCGGCAGAACAGAGTTCACACGGATGCCGTACTCGCCGCCTTCTGCTGCGATGCAGCGTGCAAGGTGGGTTTCAAGCGCCTTTGCCGAGCTGTATGCTGCCGCATTTTTTCCGGCATATACAGAGTTTTTAGACCCAACAAAGACCATATTTCCTCCGGCCCCCTGGGCTTTCATCTGAGTAAATGCTTCACGGGCCACCAGGAAGTAGCCGGTACCAAGCACGTCCATATTCAGCTGCCACTGCTTCAGCGTCGTTTCGTCGAATGGGCTTGAAGAAGCCAGACCAGCGTTGTTCACGATGATATCCACACCCCCGTACTGCAGAGCCGCTTCTTTAAAGGAAGCCGCGACAGCTTCTTCAGAGGTGACATCCATCGCTACAGCATAGGCTCTTTCTTCTCCGTATGCCTGCGTATATTCTTCGGCTTTTTCCTGTGCGCCCTCGGCGTTTAAGTCGGCAATCACGACATGAGCACCGTCGCCTAGTAGTTCTCTGCAGGCTGCCGATCCGATACCGCCGGCTCCTCCGGTAATAAATGCCACCTGTCTCGAGAACTCTGCTTCCGGTGGAGCGAGAGAAAGCTTATACAGCTCAAGCGGCCAGTACTCCACGTTATAGGATTCATTTTCCGACAGAGAAACGAAGGAACCGAGAGCGGTGCTTCCTTTCATTACAGCAATCGCCCGGTGGTAAAGTGCTCCACTTACGTTAGCCATCCGCTTATCCTTGCCGGTATTGACCATACCTACGCCCGGAATTAAAATGACGCGCGGCGCCGGCTCAAACATTGTGTCGCCGTCATTTTTGTTTCTTTCAAAGTACTTGGTGTATTCCTGCTTGTATGTCTCGATGCCTGCTTTTACTTTTTCAACCAGAGCGTCTTCTCCCTCGGATGGCTTCCAGTCAACAAACAGAGGCGTTCGTTTCGTGTGCACGAGGTGGTCCGGGCAGGCAGCTCCCACCTGTGAAAGCTCAGGCGCGTCTTTACTGTTCACGAATTCAAGCACTGCTTCGTCATCGGAGTAAGAAAGGATCATTTTTTTATGGTCGCTCACTGCTCCGCGGATAACCGGCATGACTCCGGCAAGCAGTTCTTTGCGTTCTTCTTCCGGCAGCGCTTTTGTATGTTCGCCTCCAAAAACGGTTTGCTGATTTTCCTGCGTTTTTACAATGTAGTCTTCTGCTTTCTGAATTACTTCAATAGTGTGGTCGTAGCTTTCTTTCGATGTTTCTCCCCATGTGACCAAACCGTGCTTTTCCATCAGCACCATTTCTGCTTTCGGATTGTTCTGTACGCCTTCGGCGATCATTTTGGACAGTGTAAAGCCCGGACGTACATACGGTACCCAGACAAACCGATCCCCGAATATTTCCCGGGCAATATCCTTGCCGTTGTCTGCGCAGCAGATACTGATGATGGAATCCGGATGCGTATGATCCACGTGTTTAAAAGGCAGAAAAGTGTGGAGAAGCGTTTCAATGGATGAACGCGGATGGCCCGGGTCGATCATGCAGTGACGCAGGTAGGCTACCATTTCCTCGTCCGGCATTTCTTCGCGCTCCATTAACGGGCGGATATCTTCCATACTCAAAGCGGTAAAGTGTTTTTCTTCCATGGTTGCAAGGTCCGAGCCGCTTCCCTTTACCCACATTACTTCAATATCACGTCCGCGAAAATCCTTTTCCGTGGTTTTCAGTGACGTATTTCCACCGCCCCAATTGCATACCGAACGGTCCTGGCCCAGCAGGTTGGAACGGTAGCGAAGCTGCTCTACGCCGGTCTTGAACCTGGATGCTTCGTTTTCGTCCCAGAGGTTTTTCACCTTTTTAACGTTTGTAATCATTCTTCACCCTCCATTTAATCTTCTTTAAGCGTTTTCATACACCTATCCTATCATAAACTACGGCAAAAACAAACATAAAACAAAATAAAACAAATAAAATTCACTATAATTTTCGTCGCTTTCACTTTCAATTTTTAAAACTTATTTTATTAGTAAAGCAGCCCTGCTTTACGCAGAACTGCTTTGCAAGCTGTCACTCCACCAGGCCGAACAGCCTTGGCAGGAACAAACTGATTTCTGGAATAAATGCCACTAAGACCAGTGCTGCCACAAGCGGCACATAGAACATCATCAGCTTTGGTATAATCTTTTCAATTGATACTTTGCTGACACTGCTGCCGATAAATAGTACAGTTCCGATTGGAGGTGTCGTAACCCCGATCGCAAGTGCCATTGCCATAATCATTCCAAAGTGTACCGGATGAATCCCCATCTCTGTGGCCACCGGGAACATAATTGGGGTGAAAATCAGCAGGGCTGGAGCGACGTCCATAAACGTGCCGACAACTAACAAAATTAAAAGCATAATAAGTAATAAAATAATGGTGTTATTGGTAACCGACAGCATCGCATTAGTGATCGACTGTGGAATTTCCGCATACGCAAGCACCCAGCTCATCGCCGTCGATGCACCGATCAAAAGCAGAATAATGCCCGAATAGGAAACAGTCTCTTTCAAAATCTTTGGAAAATCAGAAAGTGAAAGACTTCGGTAAATCAGGCAAAGCAGAAGTGCATAAAATACTGCTACCGCCGCACCTTCCGTTGCTGTGAATATTCCGCCGGCAATACCGCCGATGACGACTACAATCAAAAACAAACTAGGCACAGCCTGCCATACGATTTTTACTGCTTCACTGGCTCCCGTTTTATCAGCAACTGGATATTTCGCCCGCCTGGCAAGAATGTAAGCAACAATTATTAACAGTCCGACCATCAGGAGCCCCGGCAGATACCCGGCGATAAACAAAGCTCCGATCGACGTTCCGCCAGTTAACAGCGAATAAATAATCGGCATACCGCTTGGCGGGATAATCAGCCCGGTCGGTGCCGAAGCAATGTTAACCGCCGCAGAATAAGAAGAAGAATAGCCTTCTTTTTCCTGCTGGGGATGCATGATTCTTCCCATCGAGGCAGCCGCAGCGATCGCTGAGCCCGAAATAGCGCCAAACAGTGTGTTACCGATAATGTTCGTATGCGCAAGTGATCCGGACATCCTCCCGCCGATCAGCTTTGCCAGGTTAATCAGTCTAAGAGCAATACCACCATTGTTCATAATGCTTCCCGCAAGCATAAAGAATACAAGCGCGAGAAGCACGGTGCTGTCCACCCCGGTAATTAACTGCTGGGACACCGCAAGAAGCGACGCGTCCACGGATAAAATCAGCAGAGCCGCTGCGAATGTTGCGGCTGCGATACTTACCGCGATCGGTACGCCAATAAATAAGAATAGGAAAAACAATCCAAATAATATAACGCCAGTCCAAACAGCTACATCCATTTATGATCCCCCTTTTCTTCAATACGGGGCGTGTCCACTTCCCGGCGGTTCATCATGTTGTAAATTTGATAGAAAATAACGATGACCCCGCTTACCGGAAGTATGCCGTAAATCATTCCCATTGGAATTCTTAAAATAGGAGAAAGCTCCGCCATTGTTGCATTTGCAATCGTATAGCCGCCAATTACCAGAACAAACAATGCAAAACCGATGACAATCAGATCAATCAGCCACCGGAGCCCCAGGTGGGCTTTTCCGGTAATTTTGTCTCTTAAAAAAGAGATGGCTAAATGCTCGTCCTGACCAAATGCATACGCTCCTCCTAAAAAAGCGATCCAGATTAATGAAAAACGCAGTACTTCTTCTGTAATAATACTCGGATCTCCAAGTACAAACCTCGTAAATACCTGCCATATCGCCGCTACAGTCAGAAATATAACCAGGGCACTTGTAATAACTAAAAGCACCATGTCGATACTCTTTTTTACTGCCTGCATGTTCCTCACCCCTTACCTGTCCACTTATTCTTCCATTGCTTCAATTTCACTGATCACGTTATCAACGTCCGGATTTTCCGATCGTCGTTCCTCAATAAGAGGCTCCACCTTTTCCCGGAATGGTTCCTGATCAGGATAAGAGAACTCCACGCCCATTTCCTCTTCCGCCTGCTGCATGCTTTCTTCAATCATGTCATCCCAGCGTTCGTTGTGCGTTTCCGTCGTTTCCTCCCCGGCTTCCTGAATGGCCGTACGTTCTTCCTCGCTTAACTCCTGCCATGTCTCATCACTCATAATGAGAAAGTCTGGTATACGTGTATGCTCATCAAACGAAAACTGTTTTGCCACTTCACCGTGATTGGCGTCCGTCAGGGCAATCGGACTGCTTTCTGCTCCGTCAATGACCCCTTGCTGCAGGGACGTGTAAACTTCAGTTGCTGCTAGTGGTGTCGGCGAAGCACCGAGCATTTCCATTGTTTCAATCGAAGTAACGTTCGTCATCGTCCGGATTTTCAGCCCCTGGAGGTCCTCCGGGCTTTCTACTTTTGTATTCCGCGTATAAAAGCTCCGTGCGCCTGCATCATAATAAGTGATGCCGCGAAGCTGGGCTTCTGATAAATCGCTGTACATTTCATCAATTGTATCCGTTTCCATAAATGAGCGGAATTGTTCGTTACTCGAAAATATATACGGCAGACTGAAGACAGAGAACTGCTGATCAAAGCTTTCAACGACCCCGCCGTTTACCTTGGCGAAATCAATCACTCCGTTCTGCACCAGCTCCATTACCTTCGTTTCCCCGCCAAGAACGCCCTCTGCGTAAATATCCACCTGTACGCTTCCGTCAGTCTTTTCTTCCACTTTATCAGCAAAGTCTTCAAGGCTTTGGTATACAGGACTTGCATCGTTGTGAATGTGTGCAAGTGTTAATGTTTGTGTTTCTTCTGCATTCGCTTCTGTTGCTTCTGAGGAATTACTTCCACTTCCGCCACAGCCCGCGAGTGTCAGCAGTGCCGAAGAAGTTAATGCTATCGTTCCGGCCCGTGCCCATTTCCACTTTTTCATATAAGAAACCCCTTTCTATTTTGTCAGCAAGGAAACATCTGATCTCTACTGCTTTGTTATTATTTTAAGCGCTTTCAAAACTTAAGTCTTATTAAATTAAGAATTTCACTCTCAATTTCAGAAGAAAACAGAAGAATTCTATAAAAAAACAACTCCGAAAGAGTTGTTTTTTTCTTGGTTATAGTGTATTTAATCGAAAGGTCGTAGAACTTTGAAAATGTTTTTCTGCCTTCAGATATGCAGTCGGTTTTCCTAAATGAGCAAAATCCACCGGCAGATGCTGGGTCTCGATGCAAATCCCGCGGTGCTTTTCTTTAGGTCCCGCTTCAAAATCCTGGTCAGGCACGTTGTTTGATGTATACACGACAGCTCCTGGGGCGCTTGTAATAATATCAAGCCGCCGTCCTGAAGCCTCATCCCATAGGCTTGCCTGCGGTTCTTTTTCTTCTTTGAGAATGAAGAAATGGTCAATGCCGCCAGCTACATCACGCACCTGCTCATGGGAGCTGTCGATATGTTCGCCAAGCGGCTTACTTCCGTTTAGTTCAAAGGGCGTTCCTGCCGTTGGCAGCAGTTCCCCTGTAGGAATCAGCTCACTGTCAAGCTCCAGCACATCCGATGCGTGAACCTTAGCATACTGTTCTGTGACCGGAAGCTTGTTATTTCCACTCAGATTTATGTACATATGCTGGGTCGGGCTGAACCAGGTATCGGTATCTGACTCTCCCTCGTATTCGACGGTAAAATCGCCGCCGGCCTCCACAGTATATGTGACAGATGCTTTCACGTTCCCAGGATAGCCATCGGTGCCGTCTGTTCTGCTAATCGAAAGACGCACCCATGCCTGCTGTTCATTTTCGCCGGTGTCTGCTTCCCAGTAAACATTGCCAAAGCCGCCGTCTCCTCCGTGCAGATGATGCCTGCCTTCATTCCTAGTCAGGGCGTGCTTTCTGTCCGCTGCAGTCATCTGCCCTTCCTTGACGCGTCCGGCAACCGGACCGACGACTGCGCCAAGAAAAATACTGTCCCGCTCGTACTGTTCCGGTCCTGCATAGCTGAGCAGAATATTTTCTTCGATGCCGTTACGGTCCTTCGCCCATATCCGTTGAATTCTTGCTCCGAAGTTCAGCAGTTCGACCCGTGGGCTTTTTCCTTTTTGGATTATCCATTTCCGCATTTTCTGGTGCTCTAGCTCTTCTTCCTGAATCATGCTTTTGTCCCCCTTATATAATGCATATTCAATACGGATAGCGGATGGGGTTAATGCTCATCATTTTCTTTCCCCGTGCCCAGGAGGCTGGAGTTTCCCCTGGAAGCTTCCGCTCAGCGTAGCAGGTTTCAAGCACCTCTGCGAGTCCCGGAACATACGTTAAACCGAGGGAGACGTCTACCTGTTTATCCTCCTCCGCAAATGCATAGCTTTCCGGAAATGCCTGATGCACGCTTTCGATGGTCAGCAGATGAGAGTAAGAGGCTTCCAGCCCGCAGCGGATATCCTGGGAATTCCCAAGCACCGCATCGATACACACATCAAGTTTATGCATATGCTCACTCTCAGGATCATTATAGCTTTTTTCTGCCCCGCTGTGCCACAATGCTTTCATCGGGCTGCCCCATTCATAGGAAACTACCGCCTCCTCAAACTCCATATAAAAAGAGGGGTTCACTTCTTTTTCAACCGCATGTGAAGCGAAGAATGTCAGATCCACATCTTCATCAGTTACCGCCCGTAGTGCACAAGTATCAAATGTCTCAATCGGGTTGGCACGGTAGACTTCCATCTCCAGCATGTTTATTTTTGCGCTTTCGTTTTTCGTACTCCCAAGCACGTAAAATAAATTGTGCATAAAGTGAGCTGTCGCGTTATTCGCCACGCTGTCAAAAATCGGGGCGCCGCCTCCGCCAAGCTTTTTCCCCGCCCAGCTGGAGCGGCCGTAATAGGCATCGTTCCGCGGCCAGAGCACCAGGGCGCTTCCGTGCAGCGGCCGGCCGAATTTACCCGTCTGAATATCTTCCTTGAACTCGAGCACGGCGTCACTAAACGACCAGTTAAAGCCGACTGCTAAAAATTTTCCGGTTTCGTCGCGCACCCGGCGCATTTCTTCCGCTTCCTCCCAAGACGCCGACGCCGGTTTTTCGCAGAGCACGTGACTTCCCGCCCTCATTGCTGTCACTGCCTGGCCGGCATGAAGATGAATAGGTGTCGCAATTACTGCCAGTTCAGCTTCCTTTTCGGCGTAAAAAGCCTCAAGTGATTCGTACACCGGGATGCCTGCTGCCTGAATATCCGGATAAAAGGAGCTGTTTTCCGGAAAAATGTCGACCACGCCTACGAGCCAGGAAAGGCGGTTTTGTTCTTTTAAAGTCTGCAAATATAATTCTCCGTATCCTGCTGTGCCTGCCAGGACGATCCGACATGACTGTTCCATGTTGGCCAACCTCCTGCTACCTTTTAATCTTCACTGCCTGCTTTTGTGCCTGCAGGCTCAGCTCCGCCGCTTTAAACGCATGCTTCTGCGGCATGGCTGTTGCTGTGCCGTGCACTACGTCCTTTGCCAGCCGGAAAAAGTAAGGAAATCCTACCTTACCTTCTACATCAAATTTTCTTTCGCCGCCCTGGTTAACCAGGTACAGCCGCTCGCCGCGCGAGCTGTCTGTAAGGTCCACGTATTTTCTGAGTTCTATATACCCTTCTGTGCCCAGAATAATTGTCCGTCCGTCCCCCCAGTTGCTGAGGCCGTCCGGGGTAAACCAGTCAACGCGAAAATAGTGTACCGCTCCGTTATCTCCCCGGAAATGGGCGTCGCCGTAATCCTCAAATTCCGGGTGCTCCGGGTGCGCCATATTTGCTGCTGTACTGCTGAGCACCTCTGCGTCCCGGGCACCGCTGAACCAGAGAAACTGTTCAATTTGGTGGCTGCCAATGTCGCATACAATGCCCCCGGTTGGCTCCTTCTGAAAAAACCATTCCGGGCGCGAATTTATATTCAACCGGTGCGGACCAGTTCCAAGCACCTGAATGACTTCTCCAATCGTCCCCTGCTCAATCAGCTGCTCGGCAAAGCCGGCGCACTCCACCTGCAGCCGTTCACTGTAAAAAACGGCCCAGTTCAGTCCTGTGGCTTTCGTTTTTTCCTCCGCCTGCTGCAGCTGTTCGAGAGTCGTAAAAGGGGCCTTAGCGGAAAAGTAATGTTTGCCATGATCCATCACCTTGAGGCCAAGCGGTCCTCTTTCTGCAGGAATGGCGGCGCTTGCCACCAGATTTACTCCCCCGTCCTGCAGAATCTGCGAAAGTGATGCTGCCGCTTCTGCTTCCGGAAAGCTCTGCTGAAATATACGCACCTTTTCCGGATCGTTGTCCCAGACCCATTTGATTGCCGCACCAGCGCTTTTCATCCCATGGCACATGGCATAAATATGGCCGTGCTCAAGACCAGCAGCGGCCATCGTCAACGCTCCTTCTTCCACAGCACTCTCTACGTGGTGCATCGGCTCAAAATTCGTGTGTTCGGACGGCTTCGACATTAAAATATCTCTCCTTCTACGCTGTAACATACGACAATAGCGGCAAGCCTTACGGCCCCGCTATTATCGGTTTAAACATAGGTATGATAAGCTTCTTTCATCTGCTTTAAGGTTTGCTCCCCAGGCTGGTCCCAGATGGCCTGATTGATAATTTCCACCTCTATCGGTCCATTGTAGCCCTGTTTTTCAACCGCCTGGCGGATGCGTGGAATATCAATGACGCCTTCCCCCATCATACTGCGGCCCTTGAACATATCCGGCAGTGGCACACTCCAGTCCGACACGTGAAAGCCCAAAATGGTTTCACCGGCGCGTTCAATTTCACCGTACAAAAATGGATCCCACCAGACGTGGAATACGTCCACGACGACGCCAAGATGGCTGCTGCCCACCTGCTGCTGAAGCTGATTGGCTTCTCCGAGAGTGGTAATTACCGAACGATCCGCCGCATACATCGGATGGAGCGGTTCAATTCCAAGCTTCACCTCGTGCTGCTCTGCAAATGGAAGGACTGCTTCAATCCCTTCACGCACCCATTCCCTGCTCTGGATAAGATCTTTATCCGGAGAGGGCCCGCATACGAGTACCAATACGTCAGTTCCGAGTTCGGCAGCCTCCTCCACCGCCCGTTTATTGTCATCGATGCGCCGGCTGCGTTCTTCCTTCTCAGCGGCTGGAAACATTCCGCCCCGGCAAACACTTGAGACCTGCAGGCCATTGGCGTCGATTATTTTTTTGCTTTCCTTTAAGCCTATTTCCTGTATTTTGTGCCGCCATACGGAAATCCAGGGGATGTCCTGGCTGGCGCATCCTTCGGCGGCCTCCTTCAGCGACCAGTTTTCCGTAGTGATCTGATTCAGGCTTAGACGATTCATATCAGGAGATGTCATTATTTATAAACCTCCTTTGCCTGAAGCCCGGCAAGCTCAAGTACCGGCTTCATGCGTGCTGCAGCAAGCTCCGGATCCCGGAACACCCTGGCTTCGTCGGCCAGGCGGAATAATTCGCTTAAATGAAACACGGAGCGGGCACTTTCAGCACCGGCAATCATACGGAAGTGCGGCTGATGGCCATTCAAATAAGCCAGGAACACCACGCCGGTTTTATAAGCAAATGTCGGGTGCTGAAAAATGTGACGGGCAAGCGGAACAGTCGGATCCATAATTTCGTGATATTTCTTCATATTACCTGCATCGAGTTCCTTCAGTGCAGATGCTGCTGCCGGGGCGATCGCATCAAAAATACCAAGCAGCGCATGGCTGTATCCCTGCTCGTCTCCTTCAATCAGACTCGGATAATTAAAGTCATCACCGGTATACATTCTAACGCTTTCCGGCAGCCTCCGACGCATCTCGATTTCTTTTTGATCATCCAGAAGCGAAATTTTGATGCCCTCGATTTTGTCTGCATGCGTATGAAGCACACGCAAGCACACTTCCATTGCTTCATCGACATTGTCTGAGCCCCAGTAACCGGCAAGATTCGGATCAAACATATCTCCGAGCCAGTGCAATATCACCGGTTCCTTTACCTGCCTCAGAATTTTGCCGTAGACGTATTCATAATCCTCTGCTGACGAGGCCGCTCTGGCAAGAGCCCGGCTGGCCATCATAATAATTTTGCTTCCGGCCTGCTCCACAAAGGAGCACTGCTCTTCGTACGCTTTCACCACATCGTCAATGGTAACATCCGGCCCGGGCTCCAGATGATCGGTGCCGGTTCCGCTGGCCATGTTTCCGCCCACACTCTTAGCTTCCCGGACCGAGCGGGTGATCAGTTCTTTAGCGTCTTCCCAGACCAGACCCATGCCCCTTTGAGCGGTGTCCATCGCTTCTGCCACTGAGAGACCGAGAGACCAAAGGTAATGGCGGTATTCCATCGTTTTATCCCAGTCAATTGCAGGATGGCGGACCGGATCGCTGCTTCCAAACGGATCCGCTGTTACGTGCACGGCGGAGTAAGCTACTCTGGAAGTGAATTCGTTTTTCGAAGGAGCCGGCAGCGCTTCTGTCTGCGTCAAGTCATACCGATACGTGCTGCCGTCTGCCTTCGGTAAATAAATATAGTTAGTCATCAGCTGCGCCTCCTTATATATTCAGCTCCGGTACATCCAGCCAGCGTCGCTCTTGAGATGACTGCAGGCCAAGATCGGCCAGCTGCATCCCTTTCGCTCCTTCAAGAAGATCCCACGGGAAAGCTTCGTCCTGATGAACGTGCTTTAAAAACATTTCCCACTGGATTTTAAACGCATTTTCAAACAGCTGGTTGTCCGGTACTTCTTCCCACTGATTCTGAAAATCGATCGTGTTTTCAAGGTCAGGATTCCATACAGGCTTTGGTGTGTTCACCCGGTGCTGGGTCTTACAGTTTCTAAGACCGGATACAGCGCTGCCTTCGGTCCCATCCACCTGAATTGTCAGCAGGTCATCACGGTCGACCCGCACTGCCCACGAGGAATTGATTTGAGCTGTGATGCCGCCTTCAAGCTCCATCGTTGCATAGGCAGCGTCATCTGCTGTTGCCTTATACGTATTACCTTCCTCATCCACACGCTCCGGAATATGCGTTTTAACCGAAGCAGAAACCGATTGTACCGAGCCGAATAATTCATCAAGCACGTAGCGCCAGTGCGGGAACATGTCTACTACGATACCGCCGTCTTCTTCTTTTTTATAGTTCCAGGACGGGCGCTGGGACTCCTGCCAGCCGCCTTCAAACACCCAGTAGCCGAACTCCATGCGGACCGAGAGTATTTCCCCGAAAAATCCGGAATCGATCAGCCTTTTCAGCTTCAATACCCCCGGTAGAAAGAGCTTGTCCTGCACGACCCCGTTTTTAACTCCTGCTTCTTTAGCCAGACGAGCCAATTCAAGTGCATCTTCCATCGAAGTGGCTGTCGGTTTTTCACAGTAAATGTGTTTGCCGGCCTCAATCGCCCGTTTAATGCCTTCAGCACGTCTGGATGTCGTCTGCGAATCAAAGTAAATAACATTATGTTCGTCTGCAAGTGCTTCATCCAGGCTGGTCGTCCATCGTGCAATACCATGCTCTTCCGCAAGCGCTTTCAATTTTTCTTCGTTTCTGCCTACTAAAATAGGGTCCGGCATGATGTATTCACCCTTATCAATCTCGACGCCTCCCTGTGCACGGATAGCTGCAATCGAGCGGATAAGGTGCTGCCTCGTCCCCATTCTTCCGGTTACCCCGTTCATAATAATCCCAATAGTATGTTCTGCCATCTTGATCCTGCTCCTCTCTAGACTGATTACTAACCAGTCTAGAGATAAATGTATGCGCTGTCTTATTAGTTACAGACGTTTATTCTCAGATTCGGAAATGATTTAGCCTTCAGCCCTGAGTCCCTTCCCTGTTTCTCTGAGTCGTCCGGTACATGTTCGGCGGGACGCCAACATGTTTTTTGAATAAACGATAGAACGTGGATAACGATTCGAACCCTACTTCAAAGCAGATTGATACTATGTCTTTATCGCTTTCCACCAGCAGCTGTTTGACGAGTCCGAGGCGGACCTCGGTCAAATACTGCATCGGTGTTCGTTCGTAGTATTCTTTAAAGATTGTCTGCATATACCGCTTACTCATTCCCATCCGACTCGCAATGTCTTCTGCGCTTTCAATATCGTAATAGCGCGTATCAATATACTGCCGGAGGCGTTCAACCCGCAGTTTATTTGTATCTCCCGGCCCTGCCTCCTGATTGGAGCGGGCGAGTGTGCAAAGAAGCTCAGCAATATGGATTTTAAGCGCCATCTGCCAAAGCTGATCGCCATGTGACTGCTCATAAAGCATTTTCCGCATAATCTGCCGGAGCTCACTGCTGTCAATAGCGCTGAAGGACTGCACACGCGCCGTACCAAAAACGTTTGGAATCAGCTGTGTACGTACGTCCTGGCTGATCTTCCCAGCATCAAATTCAAGCACAAGCACCGTCATATGTGAATCCGCACGGATGGAATGCTTCGTTTTTGGAGGTACAATAAGAAAAGAGTCTGCTGTAATATCATACACATGTTCATCCAGTTCGCAGGCCCCGTCTCCGTCAAGAACATACAACAGCTGATGGGTTTCATGCGCGTGCGTAGCTACCGTGTCTTTTTCTTTATGCTTACTTTCATATAACGAAATAACTGCCGACTGATCCTTCTTCTGCATGATGGGCCTCCATCTTTTTGAAAATTTGATAATGTTTGATTTGTGTGGATTCACTTTTGTTCATCATACCATATGTACTTTTCTGTTTTAAAAATAATCCGGATGCCCAAATGGCACCCGGAAACCTCTATTACAGCACGTACTTACTCAGTGCACGCTGGACATCGAAAATATTATCATCGTTTCGGAAGGTCTTGGCTACGGGCTCTGCAGTGCTACCCACCCATATTTTTAATTCACTGTCCAAATCAAACGTGCCGGCAGTTTCTACGCTGTAGTGGGTGATGCCCCGGTAAGGAACCGTGTGGTATTCCACCTTTTTCCCGGTGACTCCCTGCTTGTCGATCATAATCAGACGTTTGTTTGTAAATACCATTAAATCCCGATACAGTTTAAAAGCACTTTCTACCTGTTCGCCTGCCGTTAACCATTCCCGAAGTTCTTCCTCTATCTTTTTTGAATCCGCTTCAGAGGCGTTTCCCATCAGTGCATCAAACAATCCCATAGTACGATCGTCTCCTTTTCCAGTATGCATAAGATGAATAGATGCTGCACCTTTAGTGTATCACTTTCTCCGGGCAAGTTCCCGTGCCTGCCTGACCCTTCTGCTAAATGAATCGCCGCTGTAAACGAGGACACTTCCACGGTAAAGACGAACGCTGAACCAGGCCGCCGCTGCCACCAGAGCAAGAGTGAGGCCGATGCTCAGGCCCATCTGCCACCACGGAACGTCTAATGCATTCGTTCTCACAAACATTGTAAACGGAGTGAAAAAAGGAATGAAGGAACTCGCAGTCACGAAAATATTCCCCGGAGCAGCGAGTCCGAAGTTTGACAGAACAAATGCCCCTACGAGCAGGAATGTCAGCGGCTGACTGAAGTTCTGGACTTCTTCCGTTTTGGCTGCCATCGATCCGACCATTGCGTACAGCGTTCCGTAAAGGACGATGCCAAGAAGCAGGAACACGACGGCATATATCCATGTGGAAACAGCGGCTCCGCCAGCCGAGCTGATAAGCGAAGTGATATCATCGAGCCCGGCCGCGTTCACATAAATTACGGCTGTTACCGCCACGAGGGCCATTTGGAAAAGCCAGATGGCTGATACTCCGAATGCCCGGCCGAACAAATGCTGAACCGGCGACGCACTCGAAATAAGAATTTCCATCACGCGCTGCTCTTTATCCTTGGCAATCTGCATCGCGATCATAATTCCGCACATCAGCGAATAAATATAAATGATAAAAACAACCGCGTAGGACAGAAGATTAAACCCTTCTTCGGAGGAAGACCCCCCGCTCCCCTCTGTGCTTTCTGCAATCTGCACAGGTGCGGTAATATTTTGGACCTCTTCCCCTGTGATACCGAGTTCTTCTGCGTATTGAGAGACATGTGCCTGCTGAATTCCGGCGGAAAGGGCGCGAGCAGTGTCCCCCGTCTCTTCATCGGTATACAAATTTCCATTATACCCGTTTCCGCTGTTTTCAAAGATCAGGTAGCCGTCTGTTCCCCCGTTTTCCCATGCATTTTCTGCCTGCGCTTCCTGTTCATAAGGCAGAAGCTCTATACCAGCCGCTTCCCCCGGCACCTGAAGAGAGTCACTGTCATTGACGACAGCCAGGCTGCTGATATCAGCTTCCCCGTCTCCAAAAAAGTCGATAATTCTGGGCAGACTCAGGGCAATAAGCACAACAAAGAGCATAACCGCCGTTGATACAATAAATGATTTGGCGCCTGCCCGTACGCGGAATGTATGAGCAAAGATTCTCCACGTATTACGCATCGCTTTCACCTATTTTCTCTTTGAAAATCTCTTCGAGCGACGGGGGCTCCATCCGGAAGATGCGTACGTCTCCATATGTAAAAAGCTGCTGTAGAATATCCTGGGATCTTGCTTTTGTGTCCGTATAGATGTGCATTTTTTCCCCGGCGGCACGCACCTCCCGGACCCCTTCCCACATCCTGACCTCTTCCGGCGGGCAGGAAGCTTCAGCGACAATCCGGTTATGATCCATGCGTTCCTTGATTTCCCCGAGGCGTCCGCTCAAAACATCTCTGCCTTTTTTAAGCATAACGAGCTTGTCGCAGATCTCTTCCACGTGCTCCATGCGATGACTCGAAAAAATGATAGTTACTCCGTCCCGGCGCAGGTTCTGAATGGCTTCCTTTAAGATATCTGTATTCACCGGATCGAGCCCGCTGAACGGTTCATCAAGGATAAGAAAATCTGGACGGTGGACGAGTGCAGCGATCAGTTGAAATTTTTGCTGATTGCCCTTCGAGAGCGTATTTAATTTCTGTTTCTTTTCCTTTTCAAGCTCAAACACTTCGAGCCAGTATGCCATCGAAGTCTTTGCTTCCTTCTTATTCATGTTTTTCAGGCCAGCCAGAAACTGCAGCTGCTGCTCCACCTGTTCTTCCGCAAACAACCCCCGCTCTTCCGGCAGGTAGCCGACCTGCTCAAGCGGCAGATGATGGACTTTTTTGCCATCCCATTCCATTGTTCCGTCTGTACGCTCCATCAGACCGAGCAGCATACGGAACGTAGTCGTTTTTCCAGCTCCGTTCTGACCAATCAAATCGAGACTTTCTCCAGGCTGAATGGAAAAAGAAAGCTCATCAACAGCCTGCTTTTCTAAAAACCGCTTCGATAAATGATTTACTTCAAGCATATACGACCTCCTCCGGGTATGAAAACTTCTCTTCTATGATAAACAATATAACATCCATTTTATACCACAAATTCCCAAATAATCTTTTTCGAAGGCAGCCCCTGGCATTAAAAGGTTCGACAAAAAAAGCCTGTTCCCTTTGTCCTTGTTTATTGAAATTAAAGGTAAGCGCTTATCTTTCAGATGGAATTGGTTTATGATGGAAGCAGCTGTTTTTTACGAAAATGATTGATTTTTTACATAAGGATGATAGCTATGACCATTACAAAGCGTGATCACGCGCTGTTTTTAACTGCGGTTTTTTGTTTCTGGTTCGCGACCTATGTATACGTACCGGTATTTAGCCTGTATTTGGAAAACAGCAATTTCACCTACACGGCTATCGGTATTATTCTCGGTGCCTACGGGGCAACACAGGTGCTGTTACGCTATCCACTCGGCATTCTTTCTGATGCTCTAAAGGGGCTGTTGAAAAAACTGCTGATTGTTGGATTTGTCAGCGGATTCGTCAGCGGCGTGCTGCTCGTCTTATCTGATTCTTTTGCAGCAGTTTTTACCGCCCGGCTGCTTGCCGGGGTAACCGCCTCGATGTGGGTAATGGCGACAATTATGTATTCCCGTTACTTTTCTCCTGACCAGTCTTCGAGAGCGATGGGCATCCTGCAGCTTTTAACGGTTTTCACCCAGTTTATCAGCATGATGTTCAGCGGGTACCTGGCTGATTTATTCGGGTTTACAGCGCTGTTCTGGATTGCTGCAGTTTTTTCTCTTATCGGCATTGGATTTACGCTGTTCACAAAAGAAATTCCGGTACAAAGCAAAACCGGGCCGTTGAAAATTCGTTCTTTAATCAGCCGTACTCTTCGTCTGCATGACCTGCGCTGGATTACGTGCGCGAGCTTTATCGGTCATTCTATTATTTTCATGACCATTTTCGGCTTCACCCCGCTGTATGCTTCTTCGATAGGCGCTACCGAGCGGACACTGGTTATTATTTTTATCGCCTTTTTTGTTCCACACCTTTTAGCTTCTCTGTTTTTATCTTTTTACACCGTGTCGGTCCGTATGCACAAGCCGCTCCTTTACGGCTCCTTTCTCACAGGGGCAGCAGCGCTTGTGTGGATGCCGTCGACCGCGTCTTTATGGGAGCTTAGCATGAACCAGGCAGTGCTTGGACTCGCCCTTGGAATTGTGCTGCCCCTGCTTTTGGGAATGGTCGTCCAGGTGAGCCCCGGGCCGCTGAAAGCAAGCGCAATGGGATTTTACCAGTCGTTTTACGCTGCCGGAATTCTGCTCGGCCCGGTTGTCGCAGGCTCTGTCGCCGAACAGCTCTCCCTTTCGAGTGTTTTTTATTTCGGGGCACTGCTTGCACTCGCTGGGCTTTTCATTACCCGGCTGATTCGTTTTCAAGTTCAAACAGAAGGGGAAAATTCCCCGGGATGAATAATAAGCCGTTTCCTGCCCGGGAAACGGCTTTTTTCACCCTAATAAATATCCGGCAGCTGCCGCCAAAATCCCCAGCGCATAGCTTCCAACTCCGTATAATAAAGCATTTCTTCCTTCTCCCGCTTCTATTTTTTGGATGATTTCCATATTAAAGGTGGAAAACGTCGTAAAGGCACCTAAAAAACCGATGCCAATGCCCGCTGTTTCTGTAATCCCGGCTTCACGGGCCACGATCAGGCCGAGAACAAACGACCCCGATACATTCACAAACATCGTGCCAAATGGCAGTACCCGGTGCCATCCGTTCTCTTTGGACCACGACACCAGAGCGGCACGGGCAGCAGCACCGATGGCTCCTCCAAGAGCGACAAGCAGCCATGTCATCAGCTTCTCCTCCTTCCTGCGCGGTAACCAATACCTGCAGTTACAAGTCCGCCTGCAGCACTGACCAAAACGTAAATCCCTGCTGCAAGCAACGCCTCGTTTTCGATTAACTGAATGGTTTCCACACTGAATGTTGAAAAGGTGGTAAAGGCACCAATAACTCCCGTGCCTACTACAGCCTCCCACATAGACGGCCATGCTTTTCGCTGTATAATTTTTGAGGTAAACCATCCAAGTAAAAAACACCCGGCAATGTTTGCCGCCATTGTTCCCCACGGAAATACACCCGGAGCCGCTGCAAACAATCGGTCTACAAGGTAACGCAGCAAACTGCCCACTGCCCCGCCAACTGCCATCCATACGTACAGTCTCATCTCTTTTCCTCCTTATTTAACGCAAAAAATCCTGTCTGCACACGTATCCCGTGGACAGACAGGAGTCATCAGCTCTTTTCAGAGCGGTTTCGGCGAACTCCATCGCCATCATTTCTGCACCAGTATACCATAATCCTACACTCAGGATTGATATTTTTATGAACAGGGAAAACAAAAAATCAGGGGGCGTGGTCGCTATGTTTATTGTCTTTCAGTTTATTTTAGTTTTTCCTTTTCTGCTGCTGCTTTTCGTTGCTCTGATGATCGGTTTGAAAGAAGACATCCGTACCTTAACCTTTACCAGGCAGCAGGTAGAAGAAGACACCTCCGGCATCATGTTCGTCTTCCATGCATTCGAAAAACGGGTATACGAATGGACAAACTCCCTATCCCCTCTCTGGCAGAACATTGTCCGCCGCCTCGTTTTTCTCGTCCTCGCTCTTCTTTGTGCAGGTTGCATTTATCTCATTTTATTTTAATACAGAAAGGATACTTATCATGGAACGATGGCTTCTTGCAGCAATTCTTCTTCCTGCCGGCATTCTGCATTTTACTTCACCGGAAAAATTCGAACGTATTCTGCCGCCAAAAGCCCCCTGGAGAAGGGCCGTAGTGTATGGATCCGGAGCAGCAGAACTAGTTTTAGGTACAGCTTTTACAGTGCGGAAATGGAGTAAATACGCCGGCAGACCAGCAGCCATCTTTTTTATACTTATTTTTCCGGCTAATGTGTATATGGCTGTCAACAAGATTCCTTTGCGTCCAAACGGCAGAGCCTATCCGCTTTTATACTGGCTGCGCCTTCCTTTACAGCTGCCGTTGGTTCAATGGGCACTTGCATGCAGCAGAAATGAACGCTGATATAAAGAAGAAGCCGCCGTCTCCCAAAAGAAGAACGGCGGCTTTTCATTTACAGTTTTTTAGCCGTCGCCGAGCGATCCCTCGGAGCAATGGCAGGTGGGAGTATCGGTTTGTTCTGCTTTCTTCGCATACGCCGGTAATACTTAAATATGACGTAGCCTATCATCGCACCGATCGTATTCAAGATGATCGAATCAATATCAGCCACTCTCGTCGGGTAACCGATAATTAAGTTAATGCCAAACTCCATCAGCTGTATGGAAAAGGATAAAAGCGTACCAATGGCAAAAGCCCAGATAAAGTGAATGTCATCACTGATCAGTATGCCAAAAAAGATTGGCAGCAGCAGGTACAGCAAAATCTGCCCTCCTATTACCCCTAACCATGTGCCTTCCTGAAACGACTCTACAATCGTATAGAATGGTAGAAACTGATAATATTCCCCCAGCTGAAGGCCGGGGCCGAGCGTTCCTTCATAAGGTGCCGGAATCAATGTAAAACGAACAATCGTTGCCAGGTAGATCATAAATACCGCAGCCAGAATTTTTCGTCCTATCGGGTCATGGCTGCGCCGGAACCAGAAAAACAAAAATGTTATTACAATCAAAATCAAACCAATGGTGATCCATAAAAACGGATCAATAAACAGTCCTGTCATTCTTTCACTCCCCTCGTCTGACGTACAAAGAAATCCTTTTTATGCAATACCCGTAATTCGCCTGATATATGAGAAAACAACTAAATTTTTTCTTTGCATATCCATGACAATTCGGTGAACCGATTATTCTTCAAACAGCGGCTTGGTCTGCTCTACCACATATTCGCTGCCGCCACGGTCCTCAACGTTTTGAATCATCGAAGTAATTAATAAGTCCTCCTCTTCATTATCGTACGCCACAAACCAGCCGTTTTCCGTTCCTTCCTCTTCACCGGCCTGCTTCAGCTCCGCCGTACCGGTTTTGCCTGAAATCGAAATATTTTCATTCACAGGCTCATACGCAGAGCCACGATCATCCTCCACGACGCCTTCAAGCCCTTCCTGAATCGTTGAAATGCCGCTTTCAGGTACAACGTTTTCCTCCCAGACTTCCCGCTCAGAAGAAGCGAGCAGCTGCGGGGCAAGCATGTCCCCCTCGTTCGTAAAGGCTGTAAATGCCGAAGCCAGATGAACCGGAGACATCTGCATCTGCCCCTGGCCGTAGCCGGTGTCAGCAAGCAGCACTTCAGAATCGAGACCGTCCGAAGCAATCGTCGACTCCCCTATTGGAAAATCATATGGAATCTCCTGATTAAAACCGAATCCTTCCAAACCAGTGGTGAAATCTTCTGCTCCAGTATTCAACGCTGTGCGCGCAAAATAAATATTATCCGACGTAATTAACGCCTCGCGCAGGTTCACCTCACTCAATGCATCGTCCACCCGGGTCACTGAATAGCCGCCCCAGGAGCTGTCAGGCTGCCACTCAAGGCCTTCGATTGTCATTTCTTCATCCGGGGTAATAGCTTCATTACTCAGACCAACCGAAGCGGTAATAGGCTTCACCGTTGAACCAGGAGCGTACGTGCTGTTGAATTTAGCAGCACGCGGACGGTTCTCGCTGTCATTGAAATCATTCAGCTCATCTTCCGGCCAGCCGTAAATGTAATTGTTTGGGTTGTAGGAAGGGGCACTGACCAGTGCCAGCGTATCGCCGTTCTGCGGATTTAGTGCTGCCGTAGCTCCCACATCCTCCTCTATCTGCTCGTAGGCACGCTCCTGCAGCGACGTATCGATGGTCGTCTCCACATCTTCCCCGGCGACCGCTTCTTCCTCTGCAATCACGTCGTCCTCCGAAGTAGAGATCAGCATGCCCGGCTCACCGCGCAGCCGGTCTTCATACACATATTCAAGCCCGGCCTTGCCAATTTCGGACGACTGTGTATACGTGCCGCCCCGTTCTTCAAGCTCTTCTCCTGAGATATTTCCAGTATAGCCTGTTAAATGAGCAGCGGCCTCCTGTTCCGGATAATACCGCTGGTTTCCGACTTCAGAAAGCTGGACCCCTGGAAGATCCTCCACTGCTGACGCTGCTTCTTCATCATCAGGAGAGAGGGTCTTTACCGGCACCGAGCTCTCGTCTGAAACCCAGTCCTGCTCGAGCGCCCCGGTAATATCCTCTTCCGGCATATCCAGTTCTTCTGCAATAGTGGAAATGGTATCATCCTGCTCTTCTCCCATACTGCCAGGCACCATACTTACTCTGGTCGTTTCCACATTCGTTGCAAGCGGATCACCGCCTTCCGCCAGAATTTCTCCGCGTTCCGGCTCCGTCCGTTCTACATTTACCGTTTCTTCCCATCCCAGTTCTTCAAATATGTACGAAGGAGACCAGTCCAGCTGCCATTCCTCTCCGTCGTCCTCTGTCTCTTCAAGCACCCAGGAAGCTTCCTTTTCAAAGGCAACATCGCCTGCACTCGTCGTCATGCTTACGGAGAAAGGGAGCGTTGTTTCTTCTTCCCCCTCAGCGTCTTCACCGGCCTCGCCGTTCTGAATATTCAGTTCTTCAGCATTTGTATCCTCGTAAATTGTTTCGTGCCGGTTAATAAACGTTTCTTCGTCAATCTGCTCGCGAGCCTCTGAGCTTAAATACCCGTACATTTCTTCGAAATTTTGGTTGTTCCATGCGTCCGTAAATTCCTGCATTTTGTCCTCCGCACTCTCGCGGTTATTGCAGGCACTGAGCCCTCCAAGGAGGACTATAGCGCCCGCTGCTGCAGCCGTCTTTTTCATCTTTCCCCTCCGTTCTCCGTTTCTACAGCCATATTTTAACATAAGTCAGTTTCAGGCGCCGGGTTCGGCTACAGCTTATAGGAACGACTCCCCTTCCGAACACGGACAGCCCGTGCACCCTGCTTTCCGGCATACTCTTTTCTCTGTTTTCTCACTCTGGTTACATGAACCTGGTGAGCTAGAGCTATGACCGGACGAATAAACATCTGAAGGCTCCCGATCACAAACAGCCAGGTACCGTAAAATGTGGTCGTCTCTGAGAAAAATAAAAAGCTGCCGACTAAAAAAACGAGGGCAAGCAGCAGGTCATTGATATGATAAATCAGCTGATATACTTTCGTCACACGCAGCTCATAGCCGCCAAATACGAGGTCAATATTTTTTCCCAACGTTTTTCACTCCTTTTTTACTCCTCCTGATTCCCTCCCTCCCGCCTCCATAACATAAAAATCACCCGCCACAGCGCAGGTGATTAAATATAGAGCGAGAGAAACCATGTAAAAGCAAGAAAACCTGTCAGTATAAATCCGTTACGAACAATTTTTGCCTGGCGTGCATTTTTATTTTCACTTCTGCTGAACCTTCCTCGTCGATGCACCCAAAAAAGCGTCAGATAAAAGATCAGACAGAAAATAACAACCGCTGGCATTAGTATGGACCGAAAGAAAAACTCTGCTTCCATTCCCAGTTCCTCCATGTGTGCCTTTTCTCTTACTATACTGCTAATACAGGGGCGGAAACAACCATGTACAGGCTGCAGGAAACTGGGAAATGAAATACTTTCTGTCATGCATAGCCTTCGGTTTTATATGGAGCGCCACCTGATTTTCGAGCTGCTTTCGGAGAAGTTCATACATCATCTGCGTTCTCGGCACCATGTAGGGTTCAATAAGCGGCTGCCCGCTCCCTTCCCACTCTCCCACATACAGATATACGTAATGGCGCAGGGTAAGAGAGAGTCTATCTTTAATAAAAGACCCCATCCCTTCATACCAGAGCGAAGCAGAAATCAGGCCAACCTTGTGGAACACGTGGGGATACAGATCGGCAATATAAATTGACACAAGCCCTCCAAGTGAAGCTCCAATCAACCCGGTATGTGAAGCCTCTGTTCTCACCCGGTATTTTTCGTTAATATACGGACGGATGCCATTAGTCAGTATGTATGCGTATTCTGTACCGAGACCCTTAAAATCCGGATGGTGCAGAGAGAGCGCCTTTGAAGGCCACGGTGTGTATTCATGAATACGGCTTTTCGGTTCCACACCGATCATTACTACCGGCTGCATATATCCCGCTTCCATCAGAGCCTCCCACACACTGCCCGATTCCCGGAATAAATATGCCCCGTCCTGAACATAAATAACAGGATAACGCTTCTGCTTGTTCCGGTGGTAATCCGGAGGCAGGTATACATATACATCGCGGTCCATAATCTGATGATGAGTGATTGTTCCTCTCATGACCTGCCCCCTTTCTGCTGCATTTTTCCCATTACTTCTTTTTTACCGGTGTCTTTTATCTCATTAGCAACAGGTTAATTGAAAAAGATTATCATTGTCAAATAAAGCGCACAGAGTTTACCACGAAGACAAAAAGGGTATTTTATTTTATCTTATATATTTAGCCAGTGAAGGAGGATTTGCTTAGAATGGGACATTATGTAGCTGTAGAAGAAGATGTGCATATCTATGTGGAGGATATCGGTGAAGGAACGCCGGTTGTTTTTATACACGGCTGGCCGGTCAATCACAAAATGTACGAATACCAGATCAATGAGCTGCCGAAGCACGGATACCGGTTTATCGGCATCGACCTCCGGGGGTACGGCCAGTCCGACAAGCCGTGGAACGGGTATGATTACAATCAGATGGCTGATGATGTTAAGGGAGTCATTGACGCCATGGGGCTCGACAGCTTTGTCCTGGCCGGTTTTTCCATGGGAGGCCCGCTCGCCCTTCGCTACATGGCCCGGCATCAGCAGCAGGGAGTTTCTAAACTGCTTCTGCTTGCGCCGGCGGCTCCAAGCTTCACGCAGCGGGAAAACTTTCCGTACGGCATGGAGAAAAAAGACGTGGATGGCATCATTGATAACCTGAACACCGACCGTCCGAAAATGCTCGAGGATTTCGGAGGCATGTTCTTTGGCAGTGACGATGTTTCTGATGTATTTAAAACCTGGTTCCACGGTCTGGGGATGGAAGCCGGCAGCTATTCGACGATCCATTCAGCAGAAGCGCTGCGGGATGAAGATTCCTTTGAGGATCTTTCTTCCATCACGGTCCCTGCCGAAAGCTTTCACGGAAAAAACGACCAGATCTGCCCGTATGAATTTTCCAGCGAGCTTCAGAAAGGAATCAAAGACCTGAAGGTTGTTCCTTTCGAAAACAGCGGCCATGGCCTGTTTGTAGATGAAAAAGAAAAGTTCAACCAGGAGCTGCTCCGTTTTCTCAAAGAGTAGTACAACGATCAAAGGACACGCAGGCAGCGTGTCCTTTTTTCTATAATAAGTGACGCTCGAGGTATGACCGCAGCATTTCCGGCGGCTTTCCAGTGAGTCTCTCCACATCCGAAGTAACCTCTCCCATTAATCCCATCGAGGCCGCTTCATACAGAGAAGCGTTCACACTCCCAAAGCCGGAGCCGTCATCGTATGTCTGGGCAAATTCCTGCACCCCCATCGGTTCATAACGAATACGTTCTCCTGTAATGTTGGAAAGCAGCTCACACAATTCCTCCATCGTATACGCCTGTATCCCGGTCAGCGTATAAACACCTTCGTGTCTTTCAGGTGCTGCAGCTACAGCAGCTATAGCCTTAGCCAGATCCCTTCTTGAAATAAAGGAAATAGCTCCTCTTCCTGCAGGATAAGGCAGCCTTTTGGTCCGAACCAGTTCCTCCGTGTAAGAAATCAGCGGGTCGGCATACACTCCGTTGCGAATAATCGTTCCGGCCATTCGGCTCATCGCAATACGCCGCACAGCATAGCCGAAAAATGGGCTCATATGGAAGGGGTTGTTCCAATGGTCTGCCGTGAATCCGATAAACATAAACTGCTTTACTCCAGCCTGTTCCGCCGCTTCAACAGAAGTCTGAAATTCTTTGATCCGCTGTTCGGATGGGTGCGTAATGCTCGGGATGTAAAGCACAACATCCGCATTGTGAAAAGCCGCCGCCTGTTCGTCAAACGAATAGTAATCCATTTTTTCTATGTTAATATTCTGCTCTCTGAACACCCCTGCTTTTTCGGGACTCCGCACTCCCAGAGTCACCTGTTCCTTTGGGACAAGTTCAAGCAGTTCTTCCGTTACTTTTTCCCCGAGCTGTCCCGTGGCTCCCGTAATAACGTATTTCATACCTTCACCCTCTCAGCCGATTTTTTCTCCGGTCTTCGTTTCGTGATCTGTTTGCAGAAGAGTCACCCCTTCGTCCGTATAAACGCCCAAAATTAAGCATTCTGAAGTGAATGAAGCAATTTTCATTGGAGGAAGATTCACAATACCAATCACTTTTTTCCCTTCCAGGTCATTTATTTCATATAAATCTGTAATTTGAGCACTGGACTGCTTCACTCCCACTTCTTCTCCAAAATCCACCCACGCCTTATACGCCGGCTTTTTCGCCTCTGGAAATTCTTTTATCTGTACAATCTTTCCTACTCTGATATCCAGGTCGTGAAAATTTTCAATAGAAGCCATCGAAATACCCTTCCTTTCTTTACTTTGATTATGTATCATCGTATCATAAGCGGTTATATTATTTGTAATATCCTGGCATATTTTTGGCCGGGAAACTCATTCGAGGTGAATTGACGTGCGGCGTTTTCTAACATTTTTGCTCGGAATTATTTTAGGTGCCGCCATGAATATACCTATTATCAGCATCGCTCGCTTTTCTGCTGAATTGCTTACCGGGCAGGGGTACTGGCTGATCGGCATCGGGGCCCCGGTTGTCCTGTGGCTTGTATTTAACCTTCCATTCATTCAATGGTTCGCTGCTTTTGCTGTGCGCTGGAGGTGGATGAACCGTATCGGCATTGGCCTGCTGATGATCGGTGTAGTCACTATGTTCCAGCTGAACAGCGGTGAATTGTTCTGGTATTACATAGAAATTGGAGTCATCATGGCCGCTTCCCTCTGTCTTTTGGTACAGATTATTTTCACTCCGAAGAAAAGACCCCCACATGTGAAGTCGTAAGCTTCCGGCAGATAGCCGGGAGTTTTTTAATACTCGAACAGAAAAAAAATTGTCCGGCAGAGCCCCCGGGATTTCCCTGGCATGGACTTCTCACAATATATTTTCGCCTTCTTAGAAAAAATTGGATGATTGAATCCACACACAACGGGTATCATATATTCCGATGCCACTTATCATTTTAAAGTAACTAACGTTATGGCAGAAACAGCTTATAGAAAAAAGGAGCGATACAACGTCATGACAGAACTTCAAGGTAAAACGTTTATTATTACAGGAGCAAGCAGCGGCATCGGCAGAGCAACTGCTAAAAAGCTCGTCGAAAACGGCGCTAACGTAGCACTTGCCGCCCGCCGTCTCGAACGCTTAAACGAAATTAAAGAAGAGCTTTCCGATCAGCCTGGCGAAATCATCGTCAAAGAGACTGATGTTACTTCCCGTGAACAGATGGAAGAGCTCGGACGCGAAGCAGTAAATCACTTTGGCAAAGTATACGGCCTCTTTAACAACGCCGGCCTAATGCCGCTTTCTTTATTGAAAAACCAAAAAGTGGATGAGTGGGACCAGATGGTGGATGTAAACATTAAAGGTGTCCTTTACGGCATCAATGCTATCCTTCCACACATGATTGAAAATAATGACGGCCACATTATTTCCACATCCTCTGTAGCTGCCCACCAAATCTTCCCTGGCAGTTCCGTCTACAGTGGTACGAAGTTTGCCGTGAAGGCTATCATGATGGGCTTAGAACAGGAAGTAGCCCAAACTAACATTCGTACGACTGCCATCTCTCCAGGCGTGGTTAATACAGAGCTGACTGAAACTATTACGGATAAAGAAGTAATGGAACAGTTCGATTCAGTACTGAACGTGCAGCAGCTGAATTCAGAAGATATTGCAGAAGCAGTATACTATGCACTTACCCAGCCGGCTCACGTGGACGTCAATGAAATTGTCGTTCGCCCGGTCGATCAGCCGTAAAATCATGAACGTATTTAAGCCTCTGCTCCGTATTCGGAAGCAGAGGCTTATTTTTTTCGCAGTCTTGCGGCTCCCACGCTCACACCGGGGCTGACCATCACATGAGCGGGACGGCCGTCTGACTTCCCGAACCCACCGGCTGTAAGCAGTCCGTTTTCTTCTTCCATATACTCCCCGCGATACAGCTCCCAAGGCTCGTGTACGACGTCCCCGTACCATATCTGCCCGTTTTTGGCCGTGTAAAAACGGTACCTCTCAGCAAGCCAATTTTCGAGCGAGCCAGCTGCAGCCGGCAGCTGTTCTCCTGTCGCCCGGTACCTGGCACGAAAGCGAACGTTTCCCGATCTCCGGTGGTGATTCCAGTACGTCCAGCTTTGATGACGGCGGATTGAAAAGCGTGCCTGGTAGTACGGTATAGCAAAATTCCGTCGTGCTATCCAAACACCGAGCGGAGAAGCAGCATCTAAATTATAAAAGTAAATGCCCGGCACCCCGTCTACACGTACATACGTACGCAGGTTTAATTCCGGGAAGTTCAGGCCAGTCCGGCCTGGCAGAAAAAACGGGCGGATATCATACATTGAAAACGAAACCACCCCTACATACGCCTTCCCCCGAAACGTATCTACTTCCATACGATCCGGCAGAGTTCGGGCCACTTCACCGGGGTCTTTTTCCCAATGTGCAAACAGGGCGTCTCTCCATTTCATCCGTATCAGCTGCGGCTCTTTCATCTCTTCCCCTCTCTCTTCCTTTTCGTTTTATTCCACCCAATATACTACGGTTTGCCGCTGCTTTAAACATAAGTGGCTTCAGCTGTACTATTTTTTCCTACTTCTTATTTTCCTCTCCAACAGGGTTTATGATACATTGAAGGAGGTTTATTCTTCGTAAAGGAGCTTATATATGGAAGACGCCAGAATGAAAATGTTCAGCAGCATGCTTTTAGCCATTTCTGCATTACTTGTTATCACCACTGATATTCTTCTGATTGTTACAGCCATCGTAGTGAGCGGCGGTATTTCTTTATACGTTTATGCCGGCCTTGTTATTACCGCTCTATGGGGCGTTGGCCTGGCGGCTCATTTTAAAGCCCAGAGCCGGATAAGCTTTCTTATCTTTTTTATTTTAACGGTGCTTCTGCTGATTAATCTGTTCAGCGGCATTTTAACGGGGCCGGCAGTAGAATTTTCATAATAAAAAAAGGCCGTTCGCGCGGCCTTTTTTTATTTCCCGGGAAATATTATTTTCTTCTTTTTTTAATGCCCCATAATGCTGCTAATATAAGCGAGGCCACCGATACCGCGGTCATCCACCAGAAATAAGGCGGGTAGTACGTGAGAGAAAGGTTGTTTTCCCCTTCTTCAAGCGGAACAGCAGTAAACGCCCCGTTTGCTTTTTCAATTGGCACGCCTTCTCCGTTTACTTTAGCTCTCCAACCTTTTTCATAAGGGATTGGCATCACAGCGTACGCTTCTCCTGTATCGTTTTCAATAACTGCGTCCACTTCATTACCGTTCACGTCTACATCCCGGGCGTTCTCCTCTGCCTGGGCCTTGGCCTCATTTAATTGTTCATACGTTTCTCCATAAACGGCGAGGTCTTCAAGATGATATTCTCCTTCAGGCATCCGGATCTCTATGACGTTGGCCTCAGGATTTTCCACGCGGATCGTTAAATCATTTTCATCGGTGCGGTACAGCGAATCTCTTGCCTTGCGGGAGGTTTCAAATCCGTTGACGTTCATCCGGAAAAAACCAACGCCGGGCTCCTGGCGGAGGAGAAAATCCACGTAGTAATCCTCCACGTTTTCATCCTCCGGCACTGTAATATTGAGTCCGCCCTCTTCCCCGGTAACCGTAAGCATTTCGTTCTCGTAGGTGCCATTTACAGCTTCAACATTTTCCCTGGCAATGACAGACTCTTCCCTCGGAAATTCGGCCGCTTCGTCCGGTTCCTCGAGGATCACGCCGTTCAGCATGGCATGCTCTTTTTCAAGCGGTGCCGCTTCTTTCGCGTCTTCATAGGCGTATACCTGCCCTGTGGTCCGCACAAACGGCAGCACATTTTCATTCTGGTAAATAATATAGTCATCATTTTCTACAAACGGAGTAAACCCGTACGGTACATTTTCGTCCCCGTCCTTTTCAAGCATCGCGTATTCCCCGCGCAGCAGGCTGTAAATGTTGGCCCTTCGCCCGAAGTCCGAATAACGGCTGATGCTCTCCCGGCCAAGATCGATCTGAAGGTCATTGTAATAAAACATAAGTATTTCTTCATTTAAAATACTTGAGTATGCCCCCGCCCCGTAAAAATCCAGATAAAGCGGCGTATTCGTGCGCTGTGGGTCCTTGATCCATGTAGTTCGGGACAAAGCGTCCGGGTCCTCCTGCGAGGCTTCATCCAGCAGTTCGATTTGATCTGTGTCCATGTACTCCTCACTCATGAGAAATTCCTGCGTCGTGCCGCTCATGCTTCCGCGTTCAAAAAGTTTTTCGTACTGGTACTGGTTCGCGACCACCACGCTCGTAATAATGGCAAAAACGGCAGTAATGATTCTTTTGCCGCGTACATCCGTAACTGTTGTTACGATAAATGCCACCAGGGAAATGATGATCATACCAGGCGTCAGCCATCCGCTCCAGTGATCGATGGAAAAATCGGCATCCAATAAATAAAACAACACGTACATGCCTGTCGCAAAAATAAGCGAAGGAACGAGCTCCCGCCAGTCGAGCTTGCGGATATGCTGAATACCTGCTGCCACTGCCCCGGCAAGTAAAAACGCAGCAATATACTCAAACCGGTTCCGCGGCGCGGAAAAACCGTTAAATGCGCTCCCTATCAGCGGACTGTAATGAAATACGATAAATACAAGCGAAAGAACCGTAAACAGCACAAACCGCGGATCCTTATACAGCTGTTTCCAGACTGCAAACACTAAAAAGATAGTCGGCACAATGAGAAAACGGCTGTCGAGCAGAATATTGCTTGTATTATCAAACAATACGATCTCCTGTTCAAAGTCCGGCCGGTAATTGTTAAAGTAGCCGTAAATGCCGGCGAAAAAGCCGGTCAGGCCGATGCCGAATCCAAGCAGAGAGCTGCCCCCGAAATAAAGTATCTGTTTACCTATTTTTGTTTCTCCAGGTGTAAGTCTGATCAGCCACCTGGCCAATATATAAATACCGATAAAAATGAGTACGATATAGGAGAAGTAGAAGTTCGAAAAGACGGTAGCTGCGAGGGCAAAAATAAACAGCAGCGGTTTTTTCTCCCGAATAATTTTTTCCACGCCAAATACGAGCAGCGGGAGCCAGATAAAAGCATCCGCAAAAAATTCCCAAAATGCCGTGTGACGGAAATACATTACACACGTGGCATACAACAGGGCTCCTGTCAGGGCAGGTACACGGTCGAGCTTCATATAACGGAAGCAGGCGTATGCTAAAAAGGAAACGAGTGTCATCCGGGCCATGCTGATAAAAATGACGGCCTCCGTCCAAAAAGCGGCGTCCGGCTCACGAATCAGCCCGACCAGCTCCAGCATATACACCACGGCCATCTGAAAATAAAAGAACAGGTTCGTTGAATAATAGTAACCCAGCTGGGTAAACATACTGCCGCCAAGTCCAAGCTGAAAGGAATAAAAAAATTCACCGCTCGTGTAATGATCATACAGCAGCTGCTTAAACGGGCCCATCTGGTTCAGGCCGTCATTCGGCCCGGCCATGTACGTATCGTTGGTCCATTGGTATAAGAAAAACGCATGCGCCGCGATGACTGCCAGAATCACCGCTGCTATAACCCCCCATATATGCTTGTGCTTCAACATTCTCTCCCCACGCTATCTTTTTAGTATTTTCCCTGTGACAATGAAAGTGATTGGTATAGTAAAAATCACCGCTCCCAACGGGGCGATAGTACTGTTAATACTCAGCCATTCCACAAATATATATGCAAAAACGGATGAAGCCCCTACGTTTACTATCTGGGTCAGCGGAAATTGGAAGAACTTCTTCCATGTTGGCCTGACTTTGTAAGTAAAGTATGTATTTAAAAAGAAAGAAATGACAAAGCTGATAAAAAACCCGGTAATATGGGCGATCATATATGGTACCGAAAGCACCACGTGAAGCAGTAAGTAGGCGGCATAGTAGTTTAAGGTATTCATGCCGCCCACTAAAACAAATCTGGTAAACTCATTATTCAACTGTTTCATGCATCTCGCCTTTTCGTATTAGATTCCTGCACTAAATAGTGCGGGCGCCTTTTTGTTTCATAGTAAATGCGTCCGATATACTCCCCGAGCACGCCAAGGCTCATTAGCTGTACGCCCCCTAAAAACAGTATAGCGGATATTGTCGTAAAATAACCCGGCACTTCTATTCCCATCCTCAGAATCTGCACAAACGTAATACCGATATAAACCAGCGCAAGCAGCATCACGATTAGGCCGGTATACAAACAGACACGCAGCGGGCGGTTATTAAAGGAAATCATGCCGTCAACGCCGTAATTCAGCAGGCTCGAAAACGACCATTTGGTTTCGCCCTCCTGGCGCTGGACATTTTCGTAGTAAACCGTTTTGGACGGAAAGCCGATCCATGAAAAAAGCCCCTTCGAAAAACGGTTGGCTTCACTCAGGGATAGCAGGGCGTCCAACGCCCGCCGGCTTAAGAGGCGGAAATCACCGACGCCGTCTTCAAGCTTCACATCCACCATTCTGTTAATAAATTTATAATACATCGATGCCATACCGGAACGGAACTTGGAATCTCCTTCCCGGTTCCGTTTTGCAATCACCTGATCATAGCCTTCTTCGTATCCTTCAATCAGTTCGAGAATCACTTCGGACGGATGCTGCAGGTCAGCGTCAATGATTACTACAGCGTCCCCGTCCGCATGATGCAGTCCGGCAATCAATGCTGCTTCTTTTCCAAAATTACGGGTAAAAGAAACGTAGCTTACATTTTCATGCATCCCGGCAAGCTCTCTCATCTTTGTCAGTGTCCGGTCCGAGCTTCCATCATCTACATAAAGTGCCTCTATTTCATAGGGCAGATGCCCTAAATGGTTCTGCAGTGATTCATATACAGATACAATGTTGTCCTCTTCATTAAACGAAGGAATTACAATTGATATCTTTTTCATTCCATTTCCTCCCTGGCCCCTTCATCTCCCACTGTTTACACAGTACTTTCATATCGTACCCTTCTCTGTATCTTTTGTATCACTGTAGAGGGCTAAAAAAATCTCAAAAATTATGTGATGGATGCATATATTCTGCTTTCCGGGCGTAAAAAATAACATCCGGCCCGCCGCGTCCGACATCCACCTCCTCTATCCATACATTATCAAAAACCGCTTTCAGACTGTTTTCAAAAGTCCTGGAATAAGAAGCACTCCAAAAAGCAGCAACTCCTCCGCGCCGGAGCGCGACGTAAACCGTTTGAAGTCCTCCCGCCTCGTACATGTGATGGTTGTCTTCCCGGACAAGCCAGTCAGGGCCGTTATCTGTATCCATGCAAACAGCGTCCCAACGGTTGTTTGTGCTTTTTTCCAGAAACACCTGAAGGTCTTCTTCTACGATTTGTGCTTTACTGTTTTCAAGAGCCCCTCCGTTCCATTCCAGAAAATACAGGCGGTTCCACTCAATAATGTTTTTCTCCAGTTCCACAACGGTTACATGAACCGTTTCTGCATGCTGCACCGCTTCGTGGAGTGAAAAACCGACACCAAGGCCTCCAATCAGCACCGACTCTGCTGAACAAGCATGATTCAGCGCTCCTTGCACCATCCGCCGCTCCGACTCTCCGTTGTGTGTCGCCATCAAAAATGTGCCGTTACTTATGACTTCATAATGCCGACCGCGGCGCTGCAGCTGCAATTCTCCGCTTTTCCCCTGAACGTTTGCTATTATTTCTCTATTACTGTTCATTCAAGCTTACTCCTTTCCCGCCCGGAAAGTATATTTCATATTTGCAAAACCAGAAAAAAAAGGTACGATTAAAAAGTGTGCAGAATTTTATCACCTATGAAATTTTCATTTATTTTTGAATGATCTGTTTACTATTTCAGCAAAAGACCAGGAGGTTGTTTGTATGCTCGGCGCCATTGAAGCAGGAGGAACAAAATTTGTCTGTGCGGTCAGTGAAAACGGCCGTGACATAAAAGAACGCATTTCCATCCCGACTACGACACCTGATGAAACTATGCAGCAGGTGTACGATTTTTTCCGTGTTTTTTCTATCGAAGCTGTTGGTATTGGTTCTTTTGGTCCGATTGATATTAATACAAAAAATGATACATACGGCTATATCACCACAACGCCAAAAACAGCATGGCAAAACTTTAACATTCTCGGAGACGTACAAAAACACCTTGCTCTGCCGGCAGGCTTCACCACCGATGTTAATGCGGCGGCGCTCGGTGAATGGAAGCACGGTGCCGGCGCTGGAAAGACGAGCTGTCTGTATATGACAGTCGGCACCGGCATCGGTGTTGGTGCGGTTATTAACAACAATATTCTTGAAGGCCTGAACCATCCGGAAGCCGGGCACATTATGGTCCGCCGGCATCCTGAGGACCATTTCACCGGCACGTGCCCTTACCACAGTGACTGCCTTGAGGGACTTGCTTCAGGGCCCGCCGTGGAACAGCGCTGGGGAGAAAAGGGCAGCGCACTGACCTCCCGCCCGGAAGTATGGGACCTTGAAGCTTATTATCTTGCTCAGGCAATGATGAATTACATTCTGATTCTCACCCCCGAGCGGATTATTATCGGCGGCGGCGTGAGCAAACAGCCTTCCCTGCTCACAAAAGTACAGGAACAGACGCAGCAGCTTCTGCAGGGATACGTTCAGGACCCAATGATTACTCATAATATCGATCAATATATTGTTACTCCGGGGCTCCAGGACAGTGCGGGCATCACCGGCGGATTTGTGCTTGCTGCCCAGGCGCTCGAAGACGCCCCCAGCTAAAGGCAGACAGTTCCAGGACACAAATACTCGTTTATACTTCCTGTACGCAGGTTGAAAAAGAAAGGAAATCAGCTGAGTGAAAAGACATGTCTTGCTACTGATTACCGGTTTACTCCTTATTCTGGTTGTACTCGGATGGAACAGCAGGCAAAACCCTCTTCCCGAGGTGGAAGCAAGCGAAGTCGTCGAACAGAACAGCCTTCACCCTGTTGTGGAGGAGCGAAAAAATGAATGGATCCAGCGTGCAGAACAGCAGGGGATCGAAGTTGTCGTAACGGACGAATACCGTTCGGTGGAAGAGCAGGATGCTTTATATGCCCAGGGCCGGACTTCACAGGGAGAAATTGTAACGCAGGCCCGGGACGGAGAATCATATCATAATTACGGCCTTGCCGTTGATTTTGCTTTGCGTACACCGGACGGAAAGCTTGCCTGGGATATGGAACGCGATGACAACGGTAACGGAGAGACAGACTGGACGGAAGCTGTGGAGATCGCTAAGGAGCTCGGCTTCAGCTGGGGCGGGGACTGGCCTGGTTTTAAAGACTACCCCCACCTTGAAATGACCTTCGGCCTGAGTCTAGAGGAGCTTCGTGCCGCTGAACAGCAGAATACGTAATTACCATCGTCCGGCTCGTTGGCCGGACGATTTTTCTGATTGGACAGGTTAAGTTTCTGCCAATTTGTGGTATACAGCTGTATTACCCTATATCCTGAAAGGAGCCCTCTGTAATGACTAAAACCGCCCTGATCGTAGGAGCGACCGGCATCATAGGCAGCAGTATTTTAAAACATATTTCATCGCTCGAAGACTGGACCGCTGTAGGTATTTCCCGGCACCAGCCTGAAGACATCCACGGGGCCGATTATTACGTGGAGGCTGATCTCTTAAAGGAAGAAGAAATAATGCAGGCACTTCAGGATGTGCCTGCCGTCACTCATATTTTTTACGCGGCCTACCAGGATTATGATCCACTCTCCAAAGAACATATCACAGTTAATACCAATATGCTCCAAAGCGTCGTCCAGGCCGTGGAAGCGACATCCGACCAGCTCCAGCGTGTCGTATTGATGCAGGGAGCCAAAGTGTACGGTGCGCACATCAGCGCTTTTAAAACCCCGGCACGGGAAAGCGACCCGCGTCATATGCCGCCGAACTTTTATTACAATCAGGAGGATTACCTGCGAAACCACCAGAAAGGAAAAAGCTGGTCGTGGACAATTTTGCGTCCCGACGTGGTATGTGGCTATTCGGTAGGCACTCCCATGAATTTAAGCATGGTTATTGCTGTTTATGCCTCTATTTCTAAAGAACTCGGCCTCCCCCTTCGTTTTCCGGGAAAGGATGTTACCTACCGATCACTTGCCCAGGTGACTGACGCCGGCCTGCTCGCCCGCTGTTCCGTATGGGCTGCGCTGCATGAACCGTGTGCATTTGAGACGTTCAATATTACCAATGGTGACTTCTTTCGGTGGGAGCACATGTGGCCGGTCATCGCCGAGGAGTTCCAAATGAACACCGGGCCCGTGCAAACAATTACACTTTCTGATTTCATGCCGCTGCAGCAGGATCTATGGGAGGAAATGCAGGAAAAATACAGTCTGCAGAATATTCCATTTGAGAAACTGGCCGCCTGGCCATTCGGTGATTTCATTTTCAATGTAGAGTATGATGTGATGTCTGATACTAATAAAGTAAAACAGTTTGGTTTTACTGAAGTCGTGAACAGTGATGACATGCTCCGGCAGCTGCTTCGTGAATTTCAGGAGCAGCGGCTGATCCCGGACTTCTCAGACTAAACTGCCGCTTGCCTGAAACCCCCATCCGGCAGAAGCTGGATGGGGGTTTCATCATTTGCCAATATGCTTGTGTACAAACGCCCTCATGTAATGCATCGCTTCCTGCCCGTCTTCCTCGAGTGGAAACTGATTGATAAATCCGTGAATAGTACCATCCACCCTGTGGTGATGCACCTCTGCATTTGCCTCTTTCAGCTGACGTGCCAGTTCCTCGCCTTCATCCCGAAGCACATCATATTCTGCCGTTATAATAAGAGTAGGGGGGTTTTCGCGTTTTGCTTCATCCCGCATCGGTACAGCGAGCGGATCTCTGCGTTCATCCCAGGCCGCTAAGTAATGCGACCAAAAGTCGCCTATATTTTTGGCCGTCAGGCCGTATCCCTCACTAAAACGATGATACGATACGTACGCCGGATCCTCCTCCCGGTTGTAAAAATCAGCGACAGGATACAGAAGCATCTGTCCTTCAAGGTATGTCTGCTCTCTTCGGAGCAGCGTAGAGGCTGCATAGACAATATTTCCTCCAGCGCTGTCACCGCACAGGTAAAACCGGTCCTCTGTATTCGGCCATTCCCGGTACTCGGAAAGCACCCAGCGAACAGCGTCCAGGCAGTCGTATACTCCTGACGGAAACGGGTGCTTCGGCGCAAGCCTGTAGTCCACCGCTACAACATACGCCTCCAGTTCGTTGGCAAGCACCCGGCAGAAGGTGTCATGAGTTTCAAGGCTCCCTACGGCAAATCCACCGCCATGAAAAAAAATCACTACAGGAAGCGGCTCTTCAGATGCTGGTTTATATCTGCGCACGGTCAGGGTCCGTCCTTCTAAATCAATATCTTTATCCAAGACTTCAGCTACAGCAGGCCGTTCCGACGGAGCTAAGGTCATTTCGTTTCTTCGTCTGCGTTCATCGACTACTTCCTCCACCGTTTCCACCTCGAAAGAATTGTTCTGCTCCAAATATTTCTTTACATGGTCTCGAAGTTCCATGATTTCTGCCCCCTTCTTTCTATACAACCAATACCCTGAATTTTGATTACCTACCCCTTCTTCATTTTCGTATCCATTGACGATAACTGCCTGAAGTTATATAGTTACGCTAACATAATGACTATGGCTAAAGTAGGGGTAAATATATGGAGCCTATTATTCAAGTGCACGATCTGCGAAAATCATTCAAAGACATGGAAGCGGTCAAAGGCATTCATTTTGATGTCGCGCAGGGCGAGATATTCGGCTTTCTCGGCCCAAACGGTGCAGGAAAAAGCACGACTATCAACATGATCTGCACGATGCTCGCTCCCACTTCCGGAAGCGTTACCATTAATGGATATGACGCATTTAAACAAAAAGCAAAAGTCCGTGAAAGCATTGGCATCATTTTTCAGGAAAATACACTCGACGAAAAATTAAGCGCTCTTGAAAACTTAAAGCTTCACTGCCGGTTTTACCGTGTGCCTAAAAATAAACGGGCAGAACGTATTCAGGAAGTGCTTGAAATTGTAGATCTGGTCGACAATCAAAAGAAAAAAGTAGAAGAATTCTCCGGCGGGATGAAACGAAGGCTTGAAATTGCCCGCGGCCTGCTGCACTATCCGAAGGTTCTTTTTTTGGACGAACCCACTGTCGGTCTTGACCCCCAGACGCGGGCCCATATTTGGGAGTATATTCTCCGCCTGAAAAAAAAGGAAAATATTACGATATTTCTTACCACCCATTACCTTGATGAGGCAGAAATCAGTCACCGTATCGCTATTATGGATAAAGGAACTATCATCGCCCTTGATACGCCGGAGCGCTTAAAGAAGCAGGTTGGCGGAGACGTCATTGAACTCGGCACCGAGGATAATGACACTGTCGCCACGCAGCTGCAGTCAGCTATGCCGGAAGCCGAAATAAAACAGGAAGCAGGCATTCTGCGTATCCAGGTACCAAGCAGCGACCAGTTTATATCCACTTTTCTGCAGCAGATCCCCGTTCCTATTACGAGCCTGAACATACGCCGGCCCACGCTTAACGACGTATTTTTGTCTTATACAGGGCGAGATATTAAAGCCGGCCCCGCCTAAGAAAGGAGATCACACATATGGAAGGTATTTTTGCCATCTGGCAGCGGGATTTAATGAAATTCGTCCGGGATCGCCCCCGTCTGCTCGGATCTTTTGCGATGCCTATTTTATTTTTAATTATTTTTGGCGGGGGCTTCAGCGGAACGATGGAAAATCTGGTGATGAATCAAACCTCTGAAATCGAAGATTTTAATTACCTTACGTTTATTTTTCCGGGGATTGTCGCCATGACCCTTTTAATGACTTCAATTTTCTCTTCTTTATCAGTTATCCAGGATAAAGAATTCGGCTATATGAAAGAAATTCTCGTGTCCCCGGTCTCCCGGGTGAACATTGCCATCGGTAAAATGCTCGGGGCCTCTACGGTTGCGTTTATGCAGGGCGTGCTGATGTTTATTTTAATCCCTGTTCTAGGCGTAACCTACGAATGGAGCAACGTACTGGCTGTACTGCCAATTATGTTTCTGCTTTCCTGCACGCTCGCTTCCCTTGGCCTGCTGATAGCAAGCCTGCTTCGCTCAACGCAGGGGTTCCAGCTGATTGTGCAGGTACTCGTGTTTCCAATGGTGTTTCTTTCCGGAGCATTGTTTCCGGTAACGAATATGCCAGCCTGGATGGATATCCTTGTTAAGGTTAATCCTGTCACCTACGGCGTAGACGCTATGAAAAAAGTAATGACCGGCGCCGGAGATCTCCCGGTCGCCGCCCAGGATGCACTCGGACTGAGCCTGCAGCTGTTCGGGCGTACAGTAACAGTGGCAGAGGAACTGCTCTTTTTAATTATTTTCACTTCTATTCTGATCGCGCTTGCCACCATCAGCTTCCGCAGAGCCAATGCCTGAGCGGCGGCTTCACGTCTGTTCTATAAATTCCGTCACCAGCCGCTCTACAATATCCGGCTGCTCATGAACTACCCAATGCGTGGCATCGGATACAAAAATCAGCTCTCCGGCACGGCAGTATTCAAGACTTGTCCGGGCAGAGGCCTTCGATAAAAAGGCGTCTCCCACGCCCCAGATAATCCGTACTGGCGGAGTCACATGACTTGATTCCACAATATCCTTTGGCCCTTTTCTCATCCCTCTGTACCAGTTGATCATGGTTGTGGCCGCATTCGGCTGCGACCATGCTTCTTTATATTTTTCCAGATCCTCCCCGGTAAAAGCTCCGGGCCTGCTCGTTTTTACGAGTCCGTTGGCAAACTCCTCAAAGTCATTATAGGCAAGCAGCTTTTCCGGCAGTCTCGGAAGCTGAAAAAAAAGCATATACGAGCTTCTCAAAAGCTGCGTGGGATCTTTTTTCATGCTCGCCGGCATAGCAGGCAGGTGTGGAATATTGATAGCAATAAATTTTTCCACGTATTCCGGCCTTGAGGCTGCCGTGTACCACCCGACCGCTCCGCCCCAGTCGTGGCCGACGATCACTGCTTTTTCCCGTCCCAGTGCTTTGATGAGCTCTGTCACGTCATCACGCAGCTCGTCCAGGGCATAAGCTTCAATTTCAAGCGGCTTGCTGCTTTGATTGTATCCGCGCTGATCCGGCGCCGCCACCCGGTATCCACGTGCTGCAAGCGGTCCGATTAAATGTCTCCACTCATACCAAAACTCCGGAAAGCCATGCAGAAGCACCACAAGCGGTCCCTCCTCCGGCCCAGCCAGTGCCGTGTGTAAAGAAACGCCGTTTACCGTTATTGTCTCAAAGCTGATATTCTGCATACGTACTGCCCCCTAGTTGTTTTTCCTGAATAAAGCTTTTGATGAACTGCGTAACGAGCTCCGGTTGTTCATGATGTACCCAGTGCGTCGCTTCTTCAATAAAAATCCCGTTTCCATCGCTGCAGTATTTCAGGCTCTCTTTAGCAGCAGCGGTGCCCAAAAACCAATCATGCATGCCCCAGATCATACGCACGGGCACATTGATAGTTTCTGTACTCATCGCTTCTCCCGGCCCGAATGGGATTGCCCGAAACCAATTAAACATGGCCGTTACGCTGCCGGGCTGAGACCAGGCAAACTGGTATGCGTCCAGGCCCCGCTCTGAAAACGCTCCGGGACAGCTCGTCACAGTCAGGTGAGCCTTCAATGCAGCGTATTGGAACATGGCAGCCGCTTTGTCAGGGAGGGTGGGAAGCTGGAAGGCCGCCATGTAATACCCTTTGAGCAAGTCCATTGGACGGGTGAGCATTGTCCTTGGCATAGCTGTTAAATGCGGCATATTAACAGGGATAAACAACGAAATGTATTCCGGACGGGTAAGTGCCATATACCAGCCTATTGCCCCGCCCCAGTCATGCCCGGCTATTACGGCCTTTTCTCTTTTGAAATGAAAAATGAGGCCGATGATATCATCCCGGAGAGCGTCCATTGTGTAGGATGCTGTTCCGGAGGGCTTGGCGCTCAGGTGATAGCCCCGCTGATCAGGTACCACAACAAAATAGCCCTCCTCCGCCAGGGCGAGCATCTGCTTTTCCCAGGCTCTCCAAAATTCCGGGAAGCCGTGCAGAAGGATAACCATTTCTCCGTCCTTTGGGCCCGCAGCAGCGACATGAAGACGAATGCCGTTCACATGTACATATTTAAATGATAGTTCTGCCATCAAAAACCTCCTTCACTCTATGAGTTTCTTTACCCGTAAACGCTTTGTTTCAATGGTGAAATTCTATATGCCGCTATAAATGACAACAGCACCTGTCCGTGTAGACAGGTGCCGTTGTTTTTACATTTGGGCAGTTGGACGTACGACAATTTCATTAACCGATACTTCCGCCGGTTCTTCAATCGCATACCGAATGGTGCGGGCAATGCTTTCTGAAGAGATCGCGTTTTTATACAGCTCATCTACGCGTTCTTTCACCTGATTATCCGATATCGTTTCAGTAAGCTCCGATTCCACAGCCCCAGGTGAAATAATGGTAGAGCGGATGTTGTTTTCCGGCGATTCTTCTTTACGAAGCCCCTCCGAAATAGCGCGCACAGCGTATTTCGTTCCGCTATAGACGGCACCACCCGGAGATACCTGATGGCCAGCTACTGAGGAAACATTAATAATGTGGCCTTCTTTTCTTTCTCTCATGTAGGGCAGCACGGCACCAATACCGTAAAGTACGCCTTTAATATTCACATCGATCATCTGATTCCAGTCTTCAAACTGCCGGTTCCGGAGCATCGAAAGCGGCATCAGCCCCGCATTGTTTACTATAACGTCAATTTGGCCGTACGTTTCATTGGCAAACCGGGCAAGTTCGTCCATCTGCTCCTGGGAGGTGACATCCACTACTTTATAGGCTGCAGTACCGCCGTTCTGTTCGATATCTTTCTGAAGCTGCTGGAGACGTTCCTCGCGGCGGGCAGCCAGCACTACTTTAGCTCCCTTAGCGGCTAATTCCTTAGCCGCTGCTTCACCGATACCGCTTGAAGCACCTGTCAGTATAACTACTTTTCCTTCAACCTCTGCCATGTTATTTCCTCCAATGCTTTTCTGAATTGATCACCTACTCTATATACCCGCCGCACTATAATCGTAACCTTTACCATTACCTCTTAACTGCAGACATTATATGCGAGACGATTTCTCTTCATTTGATCCATCAAAAAAAGCCCCCGTTTCCGGGAGCTTTTTCAGTTCCATTATTCTGCATGCCAGCGGACTAATAAAGCTGATTGTGCCAGACCGCCGCCAAATCCATAGATAAGCACGAGGTCACCGTTCTTCAGCCGGCCATCCTTCTGCGCTTCCCGGAGAGACAACGGAATCGTCGCAGACGAGGTATTGCCGTAATATTCGAGGCTCGTCAGCGTCTTTTCCACTGGAATACCGGTACGTTCGCAAATCGACTCGATCATTCTCATGTTCGCACTGTGCGGGGCAAACCAGTCGATGTCCTCAATCGTCACTTCTGCATCACTGAGAAGCTTGTCGATACCTTGAGGCACTGTCTTAACCGCCCATTTGTAAACTTCCCGTCCGTTCTGGACCACATAACCATCCGGATCCACTTCGTGGCCGCCAATCTGGTTGGACAAATCGGTGCAGTACAGGTACTCTCCTTTTTTTCCGTCCGAATCCGTGAGGGCCGCAAGAAAGGAGGGGCTGCTTTCGTCCGCTTCCACAAGAGCGGCACCGGCGCCGTCCCCGAACAAAATACATGTGGCACGGTCCGTGTAGTCTGTAATTTTGGAAAGTGTTTCAGCGCCGATCACCAGCACTTTACGATGAAGACCGGAGGTAATCATACCATCTGCCACGTGCAGTCCGTAGGAAAAGCCCGCACAGGCAGCGTTTAAATCAAAGGCGCCCGCGCCGGAAATGCCAAGGCCGGCCTGCACGAGAGAGGCGACACTCGGCGTTTTATGGTCCGGCGTCAACGTGCACACAATAATCAAATCCACGTCGTCAAGCGTCTTGCCGCTCACCTGCTGCAGCTCTTCCGCTGCTTTCAAACAGATCGTGCTGGTGAATTCGTCCTCTTCCGTGATTCTGCGTTCTTTGATGCCGGTGCGGGACGTAATCCACTCGTCGTTTGTTTCCACCATTTTTTCCAGATCATCATTCGTCAGTCGTTTTTCCGGAACAAAAGATCCTAATGCTGTAATTGAAGCTTTTGATTGTACCATCGGTATGTAACCCCCGTTTTATGTATAATTATCGCCAATTCGCTTTGATTTTCGTTGAATCCCATACTTAATTTATATTATCACAAAACCAAGGCTTATGCCTCCTTTCCTTTGTTCGCATAATGAGCCCATAACAGGAAAAACCCCTCCTTTTTTATAAGGAAGGGTTATCAGGCTATTTTTTCACTTCTGCCTGCTCGTGTTTTTGAATCAGATCTGCTGTCAGCTGTCCGGACAGTGTCACCATTGGTACACCACCGCCGGGATGCGTGGACCCTCCGGCAAAATACAAATTGTCATATATTCTGCTTTTCGCCGGCACTTTGAACCCGCCGTTCACTTTTTGATCAGAGGCTACGCCGTAAATCGAGCCTCCGTTAGCGCCGTAGAGTTCTTCAAGGCCTTCCGGAGTGAAACGGTATTCAAACTCGATCGACTCCCGCAGGCCGTCCAGTCCGTTTCGCTCTAATTTATTCAAAATTGTCTCCTGGTACTTATCCCAGTCAAAGGATTTTTTCTGTTTGGCATCCATCGGAGGTACATGCGTCAGGACGAACAGATTGTCTTTTCCTTCCGGCGCCTGGGTCTCATCCGACCGGGCGGAGATACCAATATACACTGTCGGGTCATCAGCCGGAACCTTTTCTTCGAATACCTGCTTGAATTCAAGCTCAGGATCCTCTGAAAAAAAGAAATTGTGATGGTGCAGACCGTCGAATTTTTTATTCACCCCGAGAAGCAGCACGACACCGGAAACAGTAGGAATAAACGTTTTGCTTAGCTTTTTGGATTCTTTTTTTGCCTTCGTTTCCGGAGGAGCAATCGTATTGTAGGCCGGAATTGCTTCAAGGTTCGAAACGACAACATCCGCTTCATACTTGTCTCCATCCTCTGTTTCCACACCAGTCACCCGGTCGTTTTCCACCAACAGCTGGCTGACCGGGCTGTTCAGATGAATATCAACCCGGAGCTCCTGCATCAGGCGTTCCATACCCTCGGCAATTTTGTACATGCCGCCCTTCACATAATGGATGCCGAGCCCAAGCTGAACATAGACAAGCTGGTTTAAAATAGCTGGCGCTGCGTATGGATTGGATCCGACATACATAATGAAGAAGTTGAACATCTGCTCGAGGTATTTGTTGTCAAACTGTTTATGCGTCGCTTTGGCCACCGTATTCAACGGATCCATCTTCATTAAGTCGCCCAGCGTGTGGTGACTTTTCAAATCCTTTAAATCTTCGATGCTGTATTTATAAAAGCTTTTCATGCATAATTCATACATTTCTTCTGTATAGGATAAAAATTCTGTTATTTTACGGCTCGGCTGATCCGTTACTTTCGCTGCCTCTTCAATCATGCCGGGCAGATCGCTCGTAACATTCAGTGATGTTCCGTCCTCGAAAAATGTTTTCCACTGCGGTTCAACCCGTTCTACCTGTATGTAGTCATCAAGGTAGCGGTTCGCGCTGTGGAACAGCTGTTCAAGCACCCATGGCATCGTCAGGATGGACGGGCCGGTGTCAAAGGTGAATCCTTTGCCGCTGCGGCGGTTTAATTTGCCGCCAAGATTTTCATTTTTCTCCAGTAACGTTACCTCATATCCATCCGTCTGCAGCCGGATAGCTGCGGACATGCCTCCAAGGCCTCCGCCAATGACAATTGCTTTTTTCTTCAAATAGCACACCTCCGTGAATTAGTACAAAAATGGAATTAGCCGGTTTCTCTGCCGGCACCATAAACGATACGTATCGCCGTGCGTTTGACGCAGCATTTCTTCTTCAATACGGATACGGTAAAGAAGTGCCGGCACCATGACTCCTGTACTTATGACTGCTGCTCCGGGGCTATTCATGAATAAGCAAAAGCCAAGTACAATGAAAAATAAAGCGGTATAAAGCGGATGGCACAAACGACGGTACGGACCGCTGCTTACCAGGCGGTCCCCGTTTCTGACAGAAACGTCTCTGCTGAACTGGTCCCGCAAATGAAGAATTCCCCAATACCGAAGGCCAATACCGGCTCCGTACAGACAAAGCCCGGCAGCCTGCAGCCAAACTGAGGAGAGGCTGAGAAAACCAGTCTCGCCAAATACCACTGCGGTCCCCATCGACAGAATAATAGCCGCAAGTATCCAGCGGAACGAGCGTCGTTCAGTAAGCTCCGGCTCTTTTGAGGGAGCCTTCTGCCTGAATAAAAAAAATTCAGCGATCCAGAAGAAGGTGGCAACCACAAATATTGTATCAATCAGCACCATGGTTTTACCTTCTCCCTTCACGCCTCAGTTTCTTTTTACACTCGTTACCATTTCCCCCTTCTATGCTGCCGCTAAACCAAAAGGCCCTTCCAGTTGTTCATTTACTTTTACGCCTGCACCGCCTTTTTAGTTACAGGCTTAGCTTTCATCAGCAGATCGACAATATGCACCGTATCAATTTCTTCTTCGAGACCTTCACGCTGTACCCCCAATTTCATCTGGAGCATACAGCCCGGGTTGGTCGTGACAATTCCCTCTGGGCGCTGCCGCTTAACGTCTTCCATTTTCACATCCAGAATATCCATTGCATCTTCGTGCTGCGTAATGTTATAGATGCCTGCCGAACCACAACAGAAGTCAGGCCGGTCGAGCTCTTTAAGCGTTACCCCCGGCACTGAGCGGAGCAGCTGCAGCGGTGGTTCTTTTACCTTCTGCACATTCGTCATATGACAGGAAGGCTGATACGTATAGGTTTCCTCGACCTTTTCGGTAAACTCCAGGCCGTCAAGCTCCACCAGTACTTCTGTAATGTCTCTCACCTTCTCGGAGAAAGCTTTCGCCCGCTGCTCCCACTCCGGGTCGCCGGCGAACAGCTCCCCGTATTTATGGAGCTGGGCTCCGCAGCCCCCGGCGTTGTTTACGATATAATCAACTGGCTTTTCTTCAAAGGCCTGTATATTTCCCCTGGCAAGCGTGACAGCTTCAGGCTCTTTACCTGCATGGGCGTGCAGCGCTCCGCAGCAGGTCTGCGCCTCCGGAAGCTGCACTTCCGCTCCAGAAAGCCGGAGCAGCTCCATCGTTTTTTCATTTTGCTTAAAAAATACGCTGTCCATTACACACCCGGTGAAAAATGCGACCACTGCCTTCGCCGGGCCATCCGGGTGCAGGCGATTTTTCCTTGCATGCCTTTCTTTAGGCGACGGGGCCGATGGCAGCACCTGCTCAAATTTACCGAGATGAAGCGGTGCCGCAGACATTAAATTCAGCCCCCGTGCCGCTTTTTGCAGACCACTCACCTGGTACAGCCATGTTGCATTTCCAAGCTGATCCATCCATGCTCCAGAAGGAAAGAAGGAGTGAAATAAAAAATTTTCGGTCTTTTGCTGTATGAACGTTTTTTCTTCATATTCATCGATCACATGCTTCGCACTTTCAAACAGCTGGCCGTACTGTACATCAGTCGGGCAGACGGTCGTACACGCCATGCATCCCAGGCATTTGTCGATTGGCTGTTTTAAATCCTCCACTGACGCTTTTCCTTCTGCAACCATTTTGATTAAATTAATACGGCCGCGCGGGGAATGCGTCTCGCGCTCCATTGTTTCGTATGTCGGGCAGACAGGAAGACAGTAGCCGCACTGCACACAGTCAAAGGTCAAATCGTAGCGCAGCATGTCTTTTAGTGTATCAGCCATCACGCAGCACCAGCTTCTGCCCTTTTTCTGCGAATATTTTCCCCGGGTTCATAATGTTGTTTGGATCCCAGGCTTCTTTGATCCGTTTTAGCATTGATACTCCCACCTCTCCCATTTCCTGTTCCATAAAGGGGGCTTTCATCGTGCCAATACCGTGTTCTCCGGAAAGCGTGCCTCCAAGCTCCAGGGCTGCCCGGAAGATTTCCGCCACCGCTTTTTCAGCGCGTATCATTTCTTCTTCATCACGCTGGTCGCACATAATATCCGGATGCAGGTTGCCGTCCCCGATATGTCCAAACACGACGAGCTCCACCTGATAATCCTCTTTGATTTGCTTCAGCCGTTCCATCATTTCCGGGATCCGGCTTCTTGGCACTGTGGCATCTTCGGAAATTTTTGTCGGTTTGATCGTCGCAATTGCCGGCGACACAAGCTTTCTTGCACTCCACAGTTTCTGTGCTTCTTCATCGCTTTCGGCTGTAATGATTGGATCTGCTTTTAACTCCTCGAGAATGTGCTTCACCTGTTTGGCTTCTAATTTAATTGTCTCAGGATGGCCGTCGAGTTCGATCAAAAGCAGTGCTTCCGAGGCAGTGGGCAGACCTGACGGGCGGTACCGCTCAACGGCTTCAATACAGGCCCGGTCCATAAATTCCATTTTTGCCGGAAGCACTCCTGAGGTGAGCGTTTTAGAGATAGCCTTCCCGGCTGTTGCCATGTCTGTAAAGGCGGCCATCATCGTTTGTACGGCCGGAGGCTTTGGCACCAGCTTGAGCGTCGCTTTTGTAATTACTCCAAGCGTCCCTTCGGAGCCGACGAGCAGCTTGGTTAAATCGTAACCGGTTACATTTTTAATAGTACGGCCGCCCGTATGCATCACCTCGCCCTCCGGGGTAACGATTTCAAGACCAATTACAAAATCCTTGGTTACTCCATACTTCAGCCCTCTCGGCCCCCCGGAATTCTCAGCCAGATTCCCACCAATTGTTGATACGTGGGCACTGCTTGGATCAGGCGGGTACATTAAACCGTAATTTTCGGCAGCCGTATGAATATCAGCCGTCAGCACACTCGGGGTGACGACCGCAATCAAGTCATCAGCGAAAACGTCAATTTCCCGGGGCCATTGCGCCATATCCAGCAGGATTCCCCCCTTAACCGGCAGCGGGCCACCGCTCAGACAGGTGCCCTGCCCCCTGGGCGTTACAGCCAGTCCGAACCGGTTGGCAATTTTCATGATCGTCTGTACTTCTTCGGTCGTTTTAGGCTGTACAACCACCTCCGGCAGATGCTCGCCAAAAGAGGCATCAAAGCTGTAGCTGTAACGGTCGGCAAGCTCTGTAAATACCCGTTTATCACTTAAAAGAGCACGCAGCTGTTCTTCCCATTCATGCAATACAAGCAGCTCCTTTCTCCCTTCTCTTTAACAACTTATCATTATCGTACTCCCCCGCCCGGGTGAATGCAATATTCTGACAAAAGAAGGCCGGGACTGCCCGCAAGCAGTCTCCAGCCTTCACAGTTTCCCATTCAAGAACTGGGCTTCTCCCAGTCCGAAGCTCCAGTCCGCTTCTGTGTTATCAGTGATTGACACCATCACGTCCTCCGGGGCTATAGAACAGCGGTCCTGCAGGTTATTGGCAATTTTTTTATACAGCTGTTTTTTCTGCTCTGCTGTACGTGTTTTACTGATCACCTGAATAACTACAATATTATTTGTCCGTTCAAAGCCGAGCCCGGTATCTTCAATATACATTTCATACGGCTTATGCTGATTAATTATCTGATAGCGGTCTCGTTCCGGAACTTCAAAGCTTTCTACGACTGCATCATGTATGGCGTCTGCGACCAATTTTAATTCCTCTTCCGTGCGTCCCTCGATAACATCCATTCGTATTAACGGCATCGTAACCCTCCTTCAGGAAATTTCATTTTATTTTGACTTCAGAAGCTTTGCCTGCGCTGCTAAAAATATTCCTATGCTTTAAAACGTTCGCTTTGGCTCCCTTCATCTCGTCCTAATGCAGGTCAAATAGTTTTGATAGACTCTCTTCGAGGTGCACGTATCGTTTACCTGCACCGTTATCTTATTGAATGTCGATGCTCACTTTTTCGTTTGTGTAGATGATACCGCTTTCACAAAATTATAAAAATATAGTTAAGCGCTTAACTAATTATAAACACATTCAACTGGCTATTCAATACTTCCCTGCATATAAAAAGACTCCGAAGGGGATCTTCGGAGTCCAGGCATTATTCTCTTGCAGATTTGTTAATATCTTCATCCATGTTTCCGGTAGATCCGATCGTTGGAAGATCGCTGTCGCTGTACTTGGAAGCATCGGTAGCGCTCTGATACTCTTTTGTTTTAGTATCATTATTATCGTCAGAACCTGCAACTTCGTCTTTAGCTTCTTTTACCTGGCTGCCGGCTTCTTTTAATTCTTCCCCGGCATCCTTTGCCGTGTCGCCTACGCCTTTCAACTCTTCGCCAGCTTCTTTCGCTGTCGATACCACTTCTTCTGAGTCATCCTTCACCTTTTGCACCTGGGCGATCAGATCTTTGCCGTAATTATTATATACCTCCTGAAGCTGGGTACCAATTGTTTTTGCCAGCTCTGTAGCGTTCTGGATACGTTCCATGAAGTCATCCTTATTCACTGCATCACTGTTTTTGGCATTTTCCTTGTACTGACTGGCCGTTTCTTTTGCCTCTGAAGACTTTTCCTTCACCGTGTCACGGGCTGAACGATTTAGAAATACTGCCCCGATCCCTGCAATGATTACAGAAGCTATAATAATTGGTAATTTACTGTTTTGCTGCTCTGGCATATGTTTCTCCCCTTTATTCTCAGTATCCTTCGTTAATAGAACCTATCTATTCCTTACCTTTATCTTTTCTTTAGTAAACGTGAATTTCTGCGGAAATATACACTTATTCATACGCCCTGAGAAATGTTTAGCTTTTGGTTACAGGTGAAATATGAAAGAGTGTGCTGAAATTACAAAGGAGTGACGTTTAAATGGCAATGAATCGTGTAACACTTGGAAAATCTGAAGTCACTGTAAACCCTCTTGGACTGGGAACCAACGCAGTAGGTGGACATAATATTTATCCTGACATGCTCGATGAGGAGCAGGGAAAAGCGTTAACCGCGACTGCCATCGATAACGGCGTGGATCTCCTGGATACAGCTTTTATTTACGGACCGCGCCGTTCAGAAGAACTTGTCGGTGAAGTAGTAAAAGAAAAAACGCCCGTGAAAAGGTAGTTATCGCGACAAAAGCAGCCCATAAATTTCTCGATAATGGGGACACTGTGATGGACAACTCTCCGGAATTTTTAAAACAATCCGTAGATGACGCACTCCGCCGCCTTCAAACGGATTATATTGATTTGTTTTATATTCATTTTCCGGATGAAGATACACCGAAAGATGAAGCCGTCGGTGCTCTGCAGGAAATGAAGGAAGCCGGAAAAATCCGTTCCATCGGCGTATCAAATTTCACTCTTGACCAGCTGAAGGAAGCAAATAAGAATGGCTACGTGGACGTAGTACAGTCCGAATATAACCTGTTGAACCGTGAAGTGGAAAAAGACATTCTTCCATACACTGCAGAAAACAACATCACCTTCGTTCCTTATTTTCCACTTGAATCCGGGCTGTTAGCCGGAAAATATGATGAAAATACGACATTTAACGATATCCGTGCCCAAAAGCCTAATTTCCAGGGAGAAACATTCAAAGAAAATCTCCGTAAAGTCAATGAAGTGAAAAAAATCGCTGATCAAAAAGGCGAAGAAATAGCTCACGTCGTTCTCGCCTGGTATCTGCATCAGCCTTCGGTTGACGTTTTGATTCCAGGAGCCAAAACCTCTGATCAAGTAGTCAATAACCTGAAAACCTCCGATGTGGAACTGACGAAAGAAGAAGTAGAACACATCAGCAGTATTTTTTCCTAAAAAAAAGAAAAGAAGCTGGAGCTAACATGGCTTCAGCTTCTTTTTTTCATCAGGAAAGCTTTTCGAGAGTCTCCTCTCCGGCCACCCCGTCTGCAGTTAGTTCTTCATACTTCTGGAAAGCTTTCACCGACGAGGTGGTGACTGAACCGTAAACCCCGTCTGTTTTCCCGCTGTGAAACCCTTCCTGCTGGAGAGCTTCCTGAAGCTCCTCCACTTCTTCTCCACGGTCTCCTGGATGCAGCGTTTCACTCCCCAGAGAGGCATCAGCCTGTGCAGGTACAAATAATAATAAAGCAGCGAGCATGAACGCTGATATTCCTCTTTTCATTACAATCCCACGCTTTCTATCGTCTGATTCTATTTTATTGTAAGCACGGGGCCCGGACAGAACAATGGCTATTACAGAGTTGTAAACAATACGTAACCCTCTGTTCATACGTGTAATTTTATAAACTTTCCCTGCCGGACTGAATAAGAGCACACCGTTTCTGCTGAACGGTGTGCTCTAAGTATAATTTAGAAGCTCCCGGCCCCGATGTAGCGCGGAGCCCAGTATGAATTACTCATGCTGCTGATGGTGACGCCTGTCGAGGACCCTGCGTGAATGAATTGATTATTTCCAATATATATTCCATTGTGCGAGGCTCCCGCTTTGTAGGTAGTGAAAAATACCATGTCGCCTACCTGCGGGCTTGACACTTTTTTACTCGCAGCATACTGCTGGGCCACCGTACGTGGAAGGTTCGTTCCATTTTGCCTGTATACATACTGGGTGAATCCGCTGCAATCGAACCCCCTTGTCGTCGTACCTCCCCATACATAAGGCACGCCTATAAACTGTTTCGCTGTATTTATCAGTCCCGATACACTGCCTGAAGAGCCTGAGCTTACTTTTTCCGGAGAAGAGCTCGTGCCGCTTTTCACCGAAGAATCGCTTAATGCTTTCCATGTATTAGAACCAACGATGCCATCAGCGCTCAAACCAGCGGCCCGCTGCAGGGCCTTTACTGCCCCTGCTGTTTGCGGACCAAACTGGCCGTCCGCTGTGCCCGAAAGAAATCCTTTGCTTTTAAGCGTCTGCTGCATACTTTTTACATTGCTTCCCGTATCTCCCTGCCGGAGCGTTTTGGATGAGGTGCCGGAAGAAGATGTATCCGGTTTGGCAGTACTTGAATTATTAGTCTTATCCGAGGCTTTAAAGCTGCTTAATGCTTTGAACGTATTCGGGCCGGCTACACCGTCAACGCCGATCCCGGCTGCCTTTTGAAACGCAATGACTGAAGACTTCGTGACCGGGCCGAACTCTCCGTCGAGCGATCCAGCATGAAAGCCTTTACTTTTCAATTTTGTCTGGAGATCCCGGACATCGCTTCCTGAAGCACCTGCCTTTAATACACTTGAAGATGAACTGGAGGAACTGCCAGTATCTTTCGAGCTTTTTTCGGGCGAAGCTTGTTTTTTGTTTAAGCTCATTTTGGAAAATGTATTCGATCCGGCTATACCATCAGAGGTGATACCCGCTGAACGCTGAAAGGCCTGCACGGATCCTGCGGTCGCCGGTCCGTATATCCCATCCACCGAACCGTTATGATAGCCATTTCCCTTTAACCAGTCCTGCAGTTCTTTAACTTCCGAACCCTTCGAGCCCTGACGTAGTGTTTGATCACCTAACGCAGCATCTGCTGCAGTCGGAGCTGCAAAAACTACTGTTGCCGCAGCAACAATCGCTGCTGGATATGCATATTTTTTCATACATTTTCGCTATAAACTTTTGTACCGCTGCTCTGAACAAGCGCAATGCGAAAAGCCCGAGCGAATCCACCCCCCATTTGATCATGTGCTGCGATGCCTGACTCTACTGTTGTGTATAAAGTAGTATATAAGTGCCAGGGGGTATAGACAATATACTCAATACATTTGTATTGAAACTGTAACATTGGGATAAATAATTATAATATGGAAATTCAAAGTGTCTTTAGTATCAAAATTAGTTAACTATCAAGGAATTTCATGATTAGCATGCTGCGAAGGCACATTTGAATTATTATTAAGTGCCTATTAGTTAATTCCTATTTTTCTTTTTCTGATGTTAAATATTCTTCCACTGCTTTTACTACCTCTTCCGTAGAAGCCCTGCCTCCAAGATCTTTCGTAACCGTTCCTTCTTTGATGACATATTCCATAGCGTTCATTAATGTTTGCGCTGCCTTGTTTTCTCCGAGATGCTCAAGCATCATTTGAGCTGTCCACAGCTGGCCAATTGGATTTGCCAGTCCCTGCCCTTCAATATCCGGGGCGGATCCATGCACCGGCTCAAACATGGATGGATATTTCCCATTTATATTAATATTGGCGGCCGGCGCAATACCAATGCTCCCCATCAAAGCGGCGCCAATGTCTGTCAAAATATCTCCGAATAAGTTGCTTCCGACAATAACATCCATTGTCTCCGGCTTGGTAACAAAGGCTGCTGCCAGAGCGTCAATGTGCTCTGCCCTGGTCTTTATTTCAGGATGGCTTTCCTTCACCTCGTTAAACACTTCATCCCAAAATGGCATCGAAAACACAATCCCATTGGATTTCGTTGCAGAAGTTACATGCCCGCTGCGGTCTTTTGCCAGCTGAAAGGCATATTCCATGGCTGCCTTTACTGCTTTTTTGGAAAATACGTTGTTTTGAATCGCAATTTCGTCTTCCCCTCTGTACATTCGTCCTCCGACTTCGCTGTACTCACCCTCGCTGTTCTCTCTGACCACCATTAGATTGAACTGGTTCGGATTCGCAAGCGGAGAAGCAAGCCCTTCAAACTGGCGGGATGGCCGGACATTGATCTGCTGCTCGAAGCCGCGGCGAATATTAATTAAAAGCCCCCACAGAGAAATATGATCCGGAACGAGATCCGGATGACCGACCGCTCCTAAAAACACGGCGTCAAAAACTTCAAGCTGCTCCAGCCCATCCTCTGGCATCATTCTGCCATGCTCAATATAGTAATCGCAGCTCCATGGAAATTCTGTGACACGAAGCTCAAAGTCTCCCTGCACTCTCTCAAGCGTTTTTAACACTCTCCATGCAGCCGGTACAACTTCTTTGCCTATTCCATCTCCTGCAATTGACGCAATCGTATATGTATTCATTTCTTCATCTCCTTTTTAGTGTATGCACTTTCATTTTTCCATTTCTTTATACGTTTGTCATCTTTTCTTTCTATGTCTTCTTATGCTTTTAGTAGCAAATGCCTTTTTTGATTTAAAACAAACTTCTAATTTAGAAATTATTTCTCAATTCAGGAACGATATTCCTCCTATTACTTATACAGGACTTTTCAGCCATTCAAACGTAAAAAAGAGCCTTTTCTCAGGCTCTTTCACGTGCAAGATGAATAACATCTTTCCATGCTGCAGCAGCTGCTCCTGTTGGAGAGGACGCGCCTCCGGAAACGAGGAGCCTTCCCATCGTATCTGTGGAAAAAAGCACTGCTTTCTCGGCACCGTCAACGTTGAAAAAAGGATGCTCCACTGGAAGCAGCCTGGGTTCGATGGAAACCGTGGCTCCATCCGCTGTCTTTTGCGCTTTCCCAACTAGTTTCCACTTTGATTTCCCCTGCTCCGCCTGCTTCCATTCAGCCTCGGAGAGCTGGTCCAGACCACGCACCGCAATACTTTTCCAGGTTACTTCCTTCGCAAGGCAGGCTTTTGTCAGAAAATACATCTTCAGCGCCGTATCTTTTCCCCCGATGTCCTCAGAGGGGTCTGCCTCGGCTTTACCTTCCTTTTTTGCTGTTTCCCACGCCTCCTGCAGCGTAATATTTTCAGCCGCGACCCTTGTCGCAATCATGTTGCTGGTTCCGTTCAGCAGTCCTTCGATTGTATGTATTTCCGCTCCGGCTAAGCTGTACAGAGCTGTGTCCACAGTCGGGAGAGCAGCGGCTGCCGCTCCACTGTATTTTATTGATCTTCCGGACGCTTCAGCAAGCTCATGCAGATCGTCCCAGGCATAGGCAAGCGCTCCTTTACTGACGCAGACCACGTCCACCCCATGCTTTAACGATGACTGTATGAGCGGCAGGCCCGATCCTCCGGTTAATATATCTGTTTCTGCTGCATCAATGAATATATCAGCCTGGCTGTCCGCCCACAGCTGGTCTACATTTCTTGGCGGCAGCGAGCCGTCATCCACACGGCCGGTTTCCTCTTTTACTTCCAGCAGTTGTTTTAGATCCAGCCCACCGCTATGCACTACAGCCCCGCTTCGGTCGAGCACAGCAGTAATTTTTATATGTACCCCGTACATGCGCTCCCATTCTTTTTCTTTATTCATCAATACACGGACCGCTGCTTGTCCAACAGCCCCGAACCCGGATAAAACAATATTCATGCATTTTCGCCCTCCCCCTGGCTTTAAAGCCCAGATGACTTTATTATACTAGAGAATTTTTCAGTAATGAGCACCTTTTTTGAATAACAATACGCAGGAGGCGTATAATTTTCTATGACTCAATTACCAGCAGGACGTGTCATATAAAGGAGAGATTTTCATGCCAGCATTTAAAGATATGCCGCTTTCAGTATTAAATTTATCCCCGGTAAACGAAGGGGAAACAGCGGGAGATTCATTTGCAAAAAGCCTCGAGCTGACTCAGCATGCCGAAAAACTCGGCTACAACCGCTTATGGGTCGCTGAGCACCATAACATGGAAGGGATCGCGAGCTCGGCTACTTCTGTACTACTCAGCTACCTGGCCGGAGGAACGTCAAGCATCCGTCTTGGCTCGGGAGGTATTATGCTTCCGAACCACGCCCCGCTCGCGATTGCTGAACAGTTCGGCACACTCGAAAGCCTGTATCCGGGACGCATTGATTTAGGTCTCGGACGGGCGCCGGGGACAGATCAAACGACAGCTGCAGCCCTCCGCCGTCATGTAAACAGCGGAGAAGACTTTCCAGCCCGTCTTGAAGAGCTGCAGAGATATTTCCAGGATCCAGCTAATATGGCCATCCCTCCGCAGGTAAAAGCCGTGCCGGGCGCAGGCCTGGATATTCCAATCTGGCTGCTTGGCTCCAGCGGATTCAGTGCCCAGCTTGCCGGACAGTTGGGACTTCCGTATGCATTCGCCGGCCACTTTGCAGCCGAGAATATGAAAGCAGCCCTGCAGCTGTATTTGGATTCGTTCCAGCCGTCTGAGGTGCTGGATGAACCCTATGCCATGACCGGGATCAATGTGATCGCCGGGGAAACAGATGAGGAAGCTGACTACCTTGGTACTACAATGAAACAGCAGTTTCTCAGCTTAATACGCAACCGCCCGGGGAAAATACAGCCACCGGTAGAAGATATGGACGCACTCTGGACGTCCCAGGAAAAAGCGATGATGGCACGCTGGGACGCCGGCACGATCCAGGGCGGACCAGAATCCGTACGCCAGCAGCTCGAAGATTTTTCTTCGAGCGTTCCGGTTCATGAAATTATGATCAGCGGCAGTGTGTACGATCAGACAAAACGCCTTCGTTCCTATGAGCTCATTAAAGAGGTACAAAAACAATCAACCGCCACTACAGCTTCGATTTGATAAAAAAGGCCGCGCCTGTTCGCTTTACGGCAACAGGTGCGGCCTTTTTTTATTTCGGGCGTTCAAGCGTAAACAATTCCCCAAGCTTGGAATAATCATTTCCTGCCAGACGTGCGACCGGCTTCAGCTTATCGGGAAGAATATAATTGTGTTCACTGTCATAGACACCCTCGGAAACATGGATGCATATAATTTCTGCAAATATGACATCCTGAGTAGTTTTTCCTTCAGCATTTTGAAGCGGTACGTGCTTATGCAGCCGGCATTCAAAGCGGATATTTGCTTCTTCGATACCCGGTACTGCCACCATTCTGCTCGGCACCGTATGTAGAACAGTGTGCTCGAGTTCATTTTCCTCCGGCGGGAGCGTGGCTGCTGTAATGTTTAAATCCTCTACAATACCTTCATCGCTTATGTGTACCACCAATTCCCCGCGATCTAAAATATTTTTTGCACTGTCCTTTGGTTTTCCTTCTTTTCTCGTAATAGATATCATTAATACCGGCGGGTCCGGACTTACCGCATTAAAAAAGCTGAACGGTGCTGCGTTTAATGTTTCGTCTTCTGCCATTGTGGTGACAAAGGCTATCGGGCGGGGGATGACCGAACCGGTCAATAGCTTATACACTTCTTTTACCGGCAGATCATCTGGATGTAGTTCATGCATAGTATACAGTCTCCTTTTTTCGAATATTTTATACGTATTCCCCGCCGGAGTCCATTTCAAAAGAACTGCCGGAAATAATTTCCCTTGGAATTTTGCATGCAGTTGATATAATAAAACAGTGCGTCTAAAGGAGAGTATAAACATGATAGGAAAAATTGCCTCTACGGCTGTATATGTAGAAGATCAGCAGCGGGCAAAAGAATTCTGGACAGAAAAAATAGGATTTGAGGTCCGGCGCGAAGACCCGCTTGGGCCAAACGCGTACCGGCTCGAGGTAGCAGCCCCGGGAGCGGAAACAGCACTCGCTATCTACCCTAAATCCTACGTTATGAACTGGCAGGAGCTGAAGCCATCAATTGTTTTTGAATGCGACAACGTGCACGCCTCCTACCAGTGGATGAAAGCCCAAAATATTGTTTTTGATGAAGAACCAACAGAGATGAATGGAATTACTTATGCAAGCTTTCGCGATGAAGACGATAATGTGTTTCTGTTAAAAAGCTGACAAGCGCTGCCGATACGGCAGTGCTTATTTTATGCTTCCTTCCAGTCATCAGCAGTCATGCCGTACACATCTACATCCTCGTAGCGGCTCCATTTCCAGACGTCCTGGCGTAGCGTGCCTTCATAACGCATGCCGATTCGCTTTAACACTCCGGCCGAAGCCTGATTTTTACTCATAACAGGAGCTGTCAGCCGATTCGTTTTTAATGTGTGGAAGCTGAAGTCGCGTACCAGCGCCGCTGCTTCACTCATATAACCGTTCCCCCAGTAATCCGCACCGAGCCAGTATCCAAGCTCGCCGCGGCGGTGTTCAGGCTGCACGCGCACCGTAATGTTTCCCATTAATTCATCTTCATCTTTTTTAGTAACAGCAAACGGGAAACGGGAGCCTTCTTCCATCCAGCCTGGATGATGTCCGATCCACCACCGTGCATCTTCCTCTGTATACGGGTAGGGGAGCTCCAGGGTCGTTTTTGCAATACGGTAGTTGTTGGCAAGCTCTGCTAATACATCTATATCTTTTTCCGAAAAAGGCCTTAAAAGCAGCCGGCTGCTTTCTAGCTGCACGATGGTCCCCCCCTCTATGATTTTCTCATGGTCATCTCAGCCTGGCCCCGGTCAAAACGAAGGTTTGCAAATGCCCCGTTAATAAACGTCCACTGCGGGGGCATGTGGCCAATATCAGCGTCATACCAGACAGGAAGGCGGCCCCCGAACAATTCCTTCAGACTATCTTCCAGAGTAAAGCCTTCTGTGTCATTATAACCTTCGGGCCGGCCCAGAAGTATGCCGGCAGCGTTGTCCAGCCACCCGGCCTGCTGCAGCTGCCACAGGGAGCGGTGCATTTCTGCTGCATCCATGCCTGTAGATTCCAGGTACCAAATGACTTTTTCTGAACGCCACTCCTGTATCCGGTCCAGAGGAGTGCCGACAAGACGCGGAAGCGTATTCAGGCAACCGCCGAGTAGACGACCACTCAATTCATCCGTATTCGCCCCTTCAAGATGCTTCCAGGACGTCTTTTTATCGAGCACAAATCCTGAGCCGGGCTGCTCAAACGCCTTCTCCCAGGACGACTGATAATACGAGCTTGAGTGCTGATAAATGGCTTCGCCCAGCGGAGCTTTTAAAGCCCGTTCCCATTTTTTTGTCACGTCGTCCCAGATAGGCGCAGCCAGATCAAACAGATTCGTGCCATGAGCCGAAGCCGTTCCGGTCATCATCGTGTAGGCAAAGGCAAGTGTACTCGTATCAGAGTATCCGAGAATCCAGGTGGGCGGCAGTTCACGAAGCCATTCCCATTCTAGCAGGGGCAGAATATCTACAATTCTTTCCCCTCCCCACGGAGGCATCACTACTTGTACCTCCGGGTCTGCCAGTGCCATCATCAACTCCTCAGCTCTTTGAAAACGATCTGTACTTGCTGCCTTTTGCTGCGTCCAGGCCGTTTCTCCCACCCGTACGTTAAACCCTCTCGTACGGACTTTTTCTACTGCCTGCTGAAGCACCCCGTGTAAAGACGCAGGTACTCCGCTCGACGGAGCTGTTACATAAATTGTATCTCCCTTTTTTAGAGCTTCAGGGTACTTCATACTCCACCTGCTTTCTTTACCTGATTTTTTTCATAAGCACAGTGTGCCGCCATTTTTATTCAACAGAATATTGGGAAAAATTTTTAGCTGTGGTACAATAACCAAATATTGTATTGAAGGTGGTCCTCATAAATGAAAGCTATTTTGCTGGGCCTTACAGCAGCCCTCTTTTTTTCTGTCACGTTTGTTTTGAACCGTTCGATGGAGCTTTCCGGCGGCCATTGGGCCTGGAGTGCGTCGCTTCGTTATTTTTTTATGCTGCCCATGCTTATCGCAATCGTCGGAGCACAGAAACGGCTTCGCCCCGTCTTTCATCATCTCCGCGCCCGGCCTTCCGAGTGGCTTCTTTGGAGCACAGTCGGCTTTGGACTCTTTTACGCCCCCATAGCCTTTTCCACCGTCTATGGTCCTGGCTGGCTTGTCGCCGCCACTTTCCAAATTACTATCATTGCCGGGTCGCTGCTTGTGCCTTTTTTACATAAAACACCCGGATCGAAGCAGCGCATCCCGCTCCAGAGTGTACTAATCTCTTTAGTAATTCTTGCGGGAGTGTTTATTATGCAGGCTGAACATGCTTCAGCGGTGCCGCTACTGAATGTCTGGCTCTGTGTTCTTCCCCTTCTGCTGGCTGCCTTTGCCTATCCGCTTGGCAACCGGAAAATGATGCACGTGGCCGGAAACGGACTCACTACTTTCCAGCGGGTGCTTGGCATGACTATTGCGAGCATGCCCTTTTGGATTATTTTAGCATTGTATGGAGCTTCCGTACACGGACTTCCCGGCAGGTCTCAGATTTCCCAGTCCTTCATCGTTGCTGTTTCCTCCGGAATCATTGCTACTGTCCTGTTTTTTTACGCCACAGAACTAGTGAAAAACGATACTGCTAAATTAGCTGGAGTCGAAGCGACTCAGTCCGGGGAGGTGCTGTTTGCCCTTATTGGTGAAATGCTTCTGCTTCATACAGCAGCACCTTCGGCCTTGACGTTCTCCGGCATTGCGCTCGTGCTCGCAGGCATGATTCTTCACAGCCTTCGCGCCGCCTTGGCAGCGAGGAAAATGAAAACTATACAAACTTAATCTTATTTTTGCAGAAAGGAGCTTTCAATGAAAAAAGAAAAGTATTTTACCCCTACAGAAATCAATACCTTTACCAGATGCTCTGAGCAATGGCGTTTGGATAAAGCCCTTAAGCATAATAAAATTTTTTTAGATGACAAACAGAAGCAAATAAGGGGACAACGATTCAGCCGCGGAAATAAAGCACATGAAAAGTTCAATCAAACCCAGCGGCCCGGTTTTGGTTTTGTACGTCTGTTAGCTGCTTTAGGAGCAGCTTTACTCGCCGGAGGAGGTATATTTTGGGCGCTTTCCATATGGTCTTCTATATTTTTCTGACGATCTTTGCATGTTTTTTCATGTACAGAATATTCAGAGGAGCAAACAAGGTCGTTTATAGAGATAAAAAAGGGACTTATGCTCCAATTCTTGAAAATCATCAATGGAAAATCCGGGGCAAACCGGATCTCATTTTGAAAAATAATTGGTATGTGACTGTCGGAGAAAAGAAATCCGGCGTATCAGCTAAAAACAGTCCGCGCTTTCATGACCAGATGCAGTTGACAGCTGGTTTTATCCTGGCTGAACAATACGGCACGGTTCGAGGAGGTTATTTATATTATCGCAACAAAAGTTTTTACATAAAGAACACAAAACGGCAGCGGCAAAAATTGGAAGACATTCTCGGATATATGGAAACGTCGGAAAAAGGTGGACCGGTGCCTGTAAACCCTTCTAAAGTAAAATGCCGATCCTGCATTTACCGGGATAAGCAATGTACTTATTCTAAATAAAAATTCCTGGAGCATGAACTTAATTACAAGGTGACATGATAAATATCACCTCAATAATTACCGCTCAAAAGACTCTAGGAACTTTCTGTTTAATACAGCCTGATTTTTTTCAGATCAAAGGAAGGGATTAATTCTTCTTCCATCGCCCGTCCGAGCAGGGTTTCCACAGCAGCGTATCCGTCCTCACCAAGCTTGCGGGTGAATTCGTTAACATACAGCTCGATGTGGGACTGAGCCACCTCCGGTGACATCTCCTGAGCGTTTTCCATGACAAAATCACTTGATGCCTCCGGATGCTCCCAGGCGTATTCCACAGAGCGCCGGGCATTATCTGCAAGCTCCTGCGTATCTAAATGGCGGCGGGCAATGATCGCTCCAAGCGGAATTGGGAATCCCGTGTCCCTTTCCCACCAGCTGCCCATATCCTCTACAAGCGACAGGCCATAATTATGGTAAGTGAATCTGGCTTCATGAATGACAAGGCCGGCATCTATTTCGCCGTCCCGGACTGCCGGCATAATATCATCGAAGGGCATCACTTTAATTTCTCCAACACCTTCAGGAATCACTTTGGATGCCCATAAACGAAACAGCAGATAAGCTGTGGACCGTTCACTCGGAACCGCTACCGTTTTTCCGATTAAATGCTCGGGCGTTTTTTCACCTTTTGTTAATACTAACGGGCCGCATCCGTACCCAAGGGCACCACCGCTCGGAAGAAGAGCATAATCTTCAAGCACCCACGGCAGAGCCGCGTAGGAAATTTTCATCACTTCCGGCCCTTCTTTGTTTGCAGCCCAATGGTTAGTGATATCAATGTCTGCAAATGTGACCTCCGGAGCTTCTGTATCTTTTAACAATCCATGCGTCCAGGCATGGAACACGAACGTGTCGTTCGGACACGGGGAAAAAGCTATTTTCATGATGATGTAACCTCCTGCAATATAATTACAGCCGATCGCAGAGAATCCAGTGCTCCCGGTATGTTCCAGGCGTCCCTGTCTCTTGGCCCGACTTCATTTGATATGGCGCGTAATTCCATTACCGGAATTCCGAAATAGCTGGCGGCCACTGCCACGCCGTAGCCTTCCATTGCTTCTGCCACAGCATCTTCATATAAAAACGCCCGCTGATTCACCGTTGCCTGTGTACCGGTTACGGTTGACACAGAAAGCACCGGGGCTTCAACAGCTGAAATCCCCTGTTCCGCAAGACGCCGGACTAACTCAGGCGTGTATTTTTTTTCTGCCGGAAAACGTGTCGGCCCCAGCCCAAGCTTTTCCAGCGGAGCAAATCCTTCCTCTGTTTCTGCCCCCATATCCGCGGCGACGATTTCGCTGGCTGCCACAATATCACCCAGCCAGGCTTTATCCGGAAATGCACCCGCAATACCGGCGTTTATAACTAGATCATAGTCTTGTTCAGCAAGCAGCAGCGATGTCCGGACACTCATCTGTGCTGCTCCGACACCGCCTACCTGCACCTCCCAGGCGTCTTCTGCCTCCACTGCTGCCTGCAGGGCTTCTTTTTCTGCCTCTACAGAAACCATTACCAGTACAGATGGTTTTTTCTCCATGCGCTTCCCTCCAAGCCGTAATCAAGCTTCTGCTGCCCGCCTATAAAAAAGACACGAGCGCAGATGGCTCCTGTCATTTTATTATGAACCTTTTACCGCAAAATTTCCAGAAATGCAGTAACCACCGGCAGGGGAATTAACGCAGCTTCTCCCACTCCTCTTCGAGCATGCTCATCTCCACAAGAGACCAATAGGTGTTTCCTACAAGACGAAGATCCCGTTTTACCCCCTCGCGCTGAAAGCCGGCACGCTCATAGCAGCGCAAAGCGGAAGCGTTAAAATCAAAAACTCCGAGCGCCACCCGGTGCAGCTGCAATTCGTCAAAAGCGATCCGGCACACCTCCCGGACCATCCACTGCCCGAGACCCACACCGCGCATCGTTTCCTCTCCCACGAGCACCTTGCCTATCCGCCCGGAACGATCGTGGTAGTTAATGGCCCCAAGCGATATGTGACCGACGGGGACACCTGTCGTTTGATGCAGGGCAGTATAGACAAGCCGTTTAGGATTATCTCCCTCCTGCTGTCTGCGGTAATCATCGAGCTGCTCTGCATTCAGCGGGTATGTAAAAGCTTCTCCGCTCCACTGCTTTAAAAAATCGGCCGACGGCACCCACTCGATTAACCTGTCATAATGCTCCCGCTTAAAGGGTACCAGTTTCACCTCAGCAATCGCGTTATTCAATCCAGACACCTGCCCTATGTTAATATTGTCTGTCTATCATATGCGATACAGATAACCGCCCGCAACCGTCTTCAAACAAAAAAACCGGCGCAGACAGCGCCGGTTTCACTTAAGATGCTTCTTCTTTATTTAAGGAGGCGAATACGTCTATCCCTTTAGCTTCGAGATATTCGATCGCTTTTCGCACAGGCAGCTTTCCGAGTCCGAATTCATGCTGAACCACTTCTTCGATTTCTTCAATCGACTGCAGATCTCTTTTTTCCGTAGTTCCGTCTGGATGATAAATGCGCATCCGGTTATTTTTCAGCGTAATGTTTCGCGTTGGCTGCCACATCTGCAGTCTCAACAGCGACATAAACATAGCGTCTTCCCGGTGGGAATGCTCTACCATATCGTTAAGATATTTCTGGCTTCTCGGCTGGTCAGCGTTAAATACCCACTGATCTTTTGTCAGCGTCCCTTTTATATATCGTTTAAATTCATACAACTGGTTTTCTTTATCCACCGGACTGATGACAATTTTTTCATCATGATACATATAAATATTCCGGTCGGACCTCTCCAGGCGCACCGGTGAAAAAATCGGTGCCGAAACGGCACAGTCCACGAGAATACGCTCGCCCTGCAGCCTGACAACAGTCGCAATGTGTTCCGGACCCATGTTAATGTTGTAAGCATCAAAGCCTAAATCCTGAAGTATAGCCGCCACCTTCTGATTAACGGTAAAACACGTTCCGCCGAACTTGTATTTTTCGAAATTATCGACAAAGCTCTGCGTGTCCGGCGTGTAATTTTTCCAGGAATTTTCCCGGTGGTATATTAGTTTGCTCGCATTTTCAAATGGAAAAGTAAACAAGTGAGCGTTCATAATTTTGGCCAGATAAGAAAAAGAAGGTTCTTCCACCGTCAAACGTAGGGATTTCAAATAGCGCTTCGTACTGCTTTTAACCATGTTCACCACTCCTATTTATCTGGATTATCTAAATATATCTTTTATTGTGTTCCTGCTTGGATTTTTATCATATCATTATTTTCTGAAAATTTCGAGTAATTAGAGGGCGATATAGAAATTACTTTGTTATATTTTCTATCATTACCCTTTCTTGTTTATGTTATTCCTACGTATTTTTTCGATAAAACCTATTCAGAAGAAAAAATATGTTAAATAAATTCACATAAAATGAAAAAGAAGCCGTTTAACGACTTCTTTACTGCTTTGGCACACGTATTCCTAAAGCTGTTACAAAACTGGCAGTGTAAATCAAAGCGAGAACACCGAAGGCCCATTCGACAGACATAGCCTGGCTTACTGCGGTGCTGAGCACCGGCCCGATACTGGCACCGATAAATAAAATAAATGTATACAGCGACGTTGCCACCCCTCTCACTTCAGCACCCACCTGGTTGATGAGCGCAATAATCGCAGGAACGATTAAACCAGCTCCGACCGTAAACAGCACGCTCCATGTTACAAGCAGCCATAAGCTGTCGGTCACGAGCATCAGCAAAAGCGAGAGCGCTCCGATACCGAGACCGGCGCGAAGGATAAACGGACTGCCGACATGCCTGCTCCATTTCCCTGTGAAAAAAGCAACACTGATGCCTAGCAGCCCCGCGGCCCGGACATACAAAATGTCACCCTGGCTTAGTTGGAATGCGCCCTGCAGGTACTGCCCGAGTGAAGAATACATCCCCACAAAAACCATCAGCACAGAAAAAGTGACGATAAAGCAGAGCAGCAGGCTCTTATTTCTGGCCGCCGCCTGCAGCTGCGAAAAAAAAGACAGCTTACTGCCAGTTTTTCCTTTTGACGGATCTACCGGAAGCAGACGCCACATTAAAATAAAGGTGAGCACATACACAACACCGAGCAGCAAAAAGGCCCAGTGCCAGCTGGCCGCCTGAATGGCGGCACTGCTCCACGTCTGCCCGAAAATTCCGGCAATTAAAAAGCCGGCGCTGATAAACCCGATAACCGAACCTCTCTTAGCCGGTGCAAACATATCTCCAATGTAAGCGAGAGCCACTGGAGAAAATGAAGCCGCCGCGAGTCCCTGGAGAGCCCGGCCGATGAGCAGAGCAGAAAAGGTCGGCACCCAACCGATCAGCAGGGTGACAACAGCGAGCACAAGCAGACCCGTTACGATCGTACGTTTTCTCCCCGCCCGTTCCGATAACGGTCCGTACAGCAGGCAGCCAGCTGCAAAAAAGATGGAAAAAACACTCCCTGCCCAGGCAGCTTCCCCGGCAGAAATGCGAAATGCTTCCGAAAAAGTTGGTATCAGCGGTATTGTCATGTACAAACTCGACATCACAATCAGCCCTGACCAGAACAAAAGCCCGGTCGTCAATCGTTCGGAGCGGAATTCACTTGTTTCGTACTGCATATGCTTTTCCTTCTTTCAAGTGAGATTTTTCCATTTTGGAATTTCGTTTCATTTCTTCCGGCAAAAGGAATAGAAACGAAGAAATTAAAGGAGGTAAATACTATGTATGACGCGATCGTAATCGGGAGCGGTTCGGCGGGCATGACCGCTGCAGGAAACTTAAACGGAGCCGGATGGAATACAGCAATAGTGGATGAACGTCCCTACGGCGGCACCTGCGCCCTGCGTGGATGCGACCCGAAGAAGGTGCTCATCCATGCTTCAGAGGTTCTCGACCAGGCCCAGCGCCTGCAAGGCCTTGGTCTTGAAGGCAATTTATCCATCCACTGGGAAGATTTAATGAATTTCAAGCGCACGTTCGTCCAGGGCGTGCCGGAAACTATCGAACAAAGCTTAAAAGACAGCGGCATCGACACCCTGCACGGACGCACCCGTTTTATCGACCAGGAAACGATAGAAGTAGATGGCCGCCATATTAAGAGTAAAAAATTCGTGCTCGCCACCGGCGCAAGCCCTGCCACTCTTCCGATTAAAGGATCTGAACATATGCTCAGCAGCGATGATTTTCTCGAACTCGATCAGCTGCCATCAAGCATTGTTTTTATCGGGGGCGGTTATATTTCCTTTGAATTTGCCCACCTTGCCAAACGGGCGGGAGCCGATGTTCATATTCTACAGCGCGGAGATCGTGCATTGAAAGGATTTGATACTGAGCTTGTCCAAAAGCTCATTGACTACTCCGAATCGATCGGTGTGCATGTACACCTGCATACCGAAGCAGACGAAATACGTCCCGAGAGTCAAGGCTATCAGGTTTATACGAATACAGAATACACCTTTTATGGCGATATTATCGTTCATGGCAGTGGCCGTACACCGAACGTACAAACGCTGGATCTGGAAAAAGCAGACGCTGCCTATAATAAAAAGCAGGGTGTGACTGTAAATGAATATCTGCAGAGCACGACCAATGAAAATATTTATGCTGCCGGCGACTGCGCCGATACAGCCGGCAGCCCGTTAACTCCATTAGCTGGCTTTGAGGCAGGCTGCGCATCCACCAACCTGCTCGAAAACAACAGTACGCCCATTCAATACGGACCGATCGCTTCTGCAGCATTCACCGTGCCCGGTTTAACAGCGGTAGGTCTGACAGGCGATGCTGCCTCCGCCCGCGGACTTTCTACAGTTATTGAAGACGTCAGCTCGTGGTTTACGTACAAGCATAAAAATGAAAAAACAGCTTTTGTAAAATTAATTATTGATAAAGAAAAAGATACCGTTGTTGGTGCCCACGCATTAAACAGCGATGCTGCCTCGTTCATTAACTATATGACGCTTGTCATCCAGCACGAAATCCCGGCGAGCTCTTTATCCCGGACGATGTTTGCTTACCCGACCAATGCTTCGGATCTTCAGTATTTCGTTTAGCTTTTCCTGGGAAAAAATACATGCCGGGCTTCAAAATGGTCATGACGGAGGTCGAGCAGCCCGTATGAGAACATCGCCGCTTTACGCTTATCTGTCGGTGACCCCGGGTTAAACATCAATGTTTTTCCAGCATACCGCAGGTAAGGAATATGAGAATGACCGAAAATAATAATATCCTTTTGGCCGGGGGCAAACGCTTCTCCGGCCCTTTTTTCAGTTGTCCCTTTTTCGCCGTGCCCGTGCACGATACCTATACGCCACCCTTCAAGCACGACTTCCTCCTTTTCATTCACGACATCTTTCATATCGTCTCCGTCCACATTTCCATATACTCCCGTAAGCGGAGCATACTGTCTTAAATCTTCCCACGCGCCCGGGTCCTGCCAGTCTCCGGCATGAATAATATAATCAGCCTCTGCAAATTCCTTATAAAGCTCCTCCGGCCACTTTTTTGCCTTTTTCGGCATATGGGTATCGGCAATCACCAGTATTCTCATCCAATCCTCCTCATAAAAAAGAGCTCCGAGTTTCTCGGAGCCCCGTCTCTGTTATTCCGGATATTCCTGTGCCTCTGTGGAATTATCGGCTGGCGTATCCGGCTTGCGCACAATTGCCATAATGCCTGCCACCACGAGCAGGATAAAATGAACAATTGCAAACAAGCTGACTGCTATAAAGCCCGCAATTGCCGCAAGGAAAAACAAAATGCCGGAAGCGACAGAGCGTTTATTGCGCTTCAACAGAAAGACGCCTATCACCGCCAGGATTGTTGCGACCGCTGAAAAGATAATCAGACTGATTCCCAGATTCGTAGCCTGCGCAGCCACCTCCTGAGCATTCAGCGTCTCTCCTGTTCCTTCCTCCTGAATCATCTGATTTGCTTCCTCTATCGCCGAGACGTCCACAAATAGAAAAATAATTCCTAAAACGATGCCGAGGCCGCTTAAAACAGCCGCAATAATTCCAAGCACTTTTTCTGCCGTACGTTTCACCATAGGCGCACACTCCTCTTCATTTACTTTCAGTTATCTCGTTCCCTGTCTATGCCGGGATTCAAACAACCTTCGTTAACCGGTTACGCTGATTTCTCTTTTTTTGAACATCCACACCGCAAAACCCATAAAAATCAGCCAGTACACAATCAGGACGACAATGGAAAAACCAAGCGTCATGCTCTCCACCGGCGGTCCACCACTTGTAAAGTACTGATTCAGGTTCGTGTTTGCAAACAGCAGGTACTTCGGCCAGTCGTAGGCAATAGCCAGAGTACTTGTTACACCGGCGCCCACTACGTATAACAGAACACTGATGGCAATCGCCATCGCTTCACTCCGGAAAATGGCTGAAATAGCAAAAGCCAGAGTCGCAAGCATGACAAAATTCACTGAGCCGGTCAGGTAATCGATCGCAAGGGCAAGCACCTGCGGCCGTTGTTCGACCTCTCCGCCCGTGTAGATTAACTGTGTGGAAGGCTCACCAAATCCAAAGAAAAGAGCTCCCAGGATGAATGAGGCCCCGAAAAGCAGAGCGAGCATTGCAATAGCATAAAGGATCACTGTGAGGTATTTGGACGTTAGTATCTTAATCCTGGACGGCGGGCGGACCAGCAGCAGCTTAATAGTCCCGCTTTTAAACTCAGAGGAAATGATCGTAGCTGCTACAATAATAACAAAAATACTCAGCAGATCGAGCAGCCCTGAGTTCGTGCTCATGAACGACCAGACGCTTTCCCCTGTCGCGCTCTGCGGCGGCAGGTCATTTTGAATACGGTATTCGTTTTCTGCAATTCTCTGCTCGTAGAACTCCGCTGCAGCCCCGCTGTCCTCGAGCGCCTGCTGATCTTCTTCAATCCGTTGCTCCAGCTGAGCTTTCCACTGCTCTTCAGACGGTAGCTCTTCCGCTGAAGGCTGATTAGTGAGGGAATAAATAAGAACACCTACCACTCCGAGCAGCAGAATCGCCGTCATCACCCATGTACTGATACGCCAGAACAGCTTCATCCATTCGTTTTGAATCAGGCGGATCATGAGGAGCCCTCCTTCGACGTTGCTTGAAGAAACCGGTCTTCGAGCGTTTGTTTGTCTTCTTTTGCTTCGTAAAGGTCAAATCCGGCTTCTATGACATAGCGCAGCAGGGCAGGGACATTCTCTTTTTCTATGTAGATCGTCAGCCGCTGGTCTGCTTCTTCTATTTTCAGATCCGCATAAGCTTCTTTCACCACCTGCATGGCAGCCTCCAGCTTCTGCGGACCTACATCAATCTGGTACGGAAGCTGGCGGCCTTCTTCTTCTGAGACGCGCTGATCTTCAATGTTAATCAGCTTACCGTCCTGGATAATTGCGAAACGGTCGCACATCAGCTCCATTTCTGAGAGCAAATGGCTCGAAACAAGCACAGCAAGCCCTTCCTCCTCGGCAAGCCGGCGCAGGTAAGCCCGAACCATCCGAATCCCTTCCGGGTCCAGGCCGTTAGTGGGCTCATCCAGAATCAGCAGCTTCGGCCGGTGCAAAAGCGCCTGGGCGATACCGAGCCGCTGCTTCATTCCTAACGAAAACGTCCGCACTTTTTTCTTTTTCACATGCTCCAGCTTTACAAGTCCGAGCAGTTCGTCAATGCGTTCGTGATCCACCTTGCCATTCATCCTGGCAAAATGGACCAGGTTCTTTTCCGCTGTTAGATGATTGTACATTTCCGGGTTTTCCACGATGGCTCCAACCTGTTTAATCGCCTTCGCGTATGATTTTTGGATGCTGTACCCGTCGATAAGAATATCTCCGGACGAAATAGGGGCTAGTCCGACCATCATACGGATCGTCGTCGTTTTTCCCGCGCCGTTCGGTCCAAGAAAGCCAAAAACCTCTCCCGGCTCGACAGAGAATTTCAGATCTTGAATGATCTGTTTACCGTGAATACGCTTATGTACATCATTCACTTCTAAAATCGATGACATGGTTTCCTCTCCTTACTTATAGGCATTCAACCCGTTCATTTTCCTATTTTTGGAATGTGGATGTCAATGTTTTCTTTCGTTTTTACGTAATACATGTCCTGGCGTTTCAAAAAGCCGGCGTCCGCTGTATACGGTACCGGCTTTACGGGAAGCTTTCTTATTTACTGAATGTCAGCTGTTTTTTCCATCTGCGGCTGATCAGCTTGAAATTTTGATACCATTTCCGCGCTTCCTGCTCCTCGAGGTCCCATTCAGCCCCCGCTGCAAGAAACAGCTCAACTGCATCCTTCCAGCTGCTCCATCCTGCAGCATCGCTGTGAAAAAGCAGATAACCATCCGGCCGTACGAGCATAGATTCACCCGGCCCAATTAATTGCCTGAATTCCCTGCTTAAATGCCTTTCACTCCAGCATAAAATATCATCAGGCTGCCCCATCGTCGGTGTCGGCGCGACTAACGCAGGCTGTACCATGCTGCCAAAATACGGCGCGGACTTACGAATCCACCTCTTAATAAACGCATATTCCTTATCAATCTGGCTTCCGCTTGTGCGCATCACAAATAAAAATTTTCCTTCCTGCAAATGCTCATATAACCTGGTTTTACGGTTCTCAAAATCCGTTAATGCTGCATCAGGCACCCTGTCTCCTGGATGCAGTACGCCTTCACGCCTGAGCTCTTCCTTCAACGGCGGTGCCGACGCCCGGTATCTCACAGACAAATGCGACAGTCGGCGGATAAAGGCCTCCGGGAGCTGTTCAATCATCTCCACCATTTTCAGCGTTCGGTTTCTTGCCTGCACAGCAATCGGCTTTTGCACAGTCAGGCTTCGAACCGTCCAATCCGTCGTCCGGTTAACTTTTCTTGCGACTGGAAGCCGTTCAGTCTCATATGACTTAAGTAGTGTTTCCGGGCAGGCCCTTGCACATACCATTCCAAGCTTCCAGCTTAAATTAATGCTGTCTTGGATGCCTAGATTCACACTCTGGCTTGTCATCGGGTGATGAGCATGTGCCGCTTCACCGACTAAAAACACGTCCCCTGCCCGAAACTCTTTTGCCTGATGAAACACAGCCTGCTTCGACTGCACCGTCACCGCCTTTTGCATTGACAACGGGCGGCCAGTGATTTTTTGATAGAGCCCCCGCAGAGAAGCTTCCGTATTTTTAAGGCGGGTGTCTGGATTGTCGCGGTCGATCATCATGATTCTTGCCTGGTGACCGGGAAGGTCTGCGGCAAACATAATTCCTTTTTTATTAAACATCATGGACGGAGCATTATTTGTCATCCGCTGCTCTGTATTAATATCTGCCATTATTAATTCAGAGCCGCCCTCCATTTTGCATTTAATGGAAGCAAGCTCTCTGACAACACTTTCAATCCCGTCGGCCCCGACGACATAATCAGCAATTATCCGCTCCTCCATATTATTTTTTTCGATTAACGCTTCTGTTTTTAAACCATTCTGCTTCAGCTGCGTAATGCGCGTGCCCCATTCCACAGATGTTTTCACTAACGCACGCTGCAGGACACGCTGTACATCACAGTTAGCGAGCGACAATACATATGGATACAAAGATTCTTCTTTCAAAAAATCGAAGGAGGGAGTAAAAATCTTTTTTCCTTCGTAATTGAATTCCAGTGAATGATAGGGTATGCCTATCTCCAGCAATGGCTTCGTCAGTTTAATGCTTTCTAGCATTTCCAGCGTCCGCGCATATAGAAGCAGTGCTTTTGGTTCGTGGGCAGGGGACTTTTTAGCTTCAAGCAGCCGGACATTTACATCATAGCGTTCCAAAGCCCGTGCCAGCACAAGTCCTTCGATGCTTGTACCGGCGATAATAATATTCGTATGACTCGTAACCATCTCTCCAGCCCCCATCCTCTTAAAGCTCTTTATGCACTGTAACCCGTTTTGGTTCATATCCGATTTTTTTATAGAAGGCTTCTGCTATATAATTCTGTGCCAAATAGTCCAGCTCAAGCCTATCTGCCCCGTAGTCCCGCGCAGCATATTCCGCCTCTTTCATTAAAAAAGCTCCAACGCCCTGGCCCTGGTGTTGATCCTTCACTACAATCTGGTAAATATAGCCGTAGTGAGAAGGTCGTTTAAAATCGCTGCCTTTTTCTTTACGAAGCTCAAGCCAGACGTACCCCAGCGGCTCTTCGTCTTCGACAGCGATAAAAAACATGTGGCAGTCGTCAGCGAGCTTTTTTTCAAAATATGATTGAGCCGACGGCTGATCATAAGGGAAGAAAAGTTCAGGATGAAGGTTTACGTGCCATTCGTGCAGTGACTGATTTAACTGGCTGAGCAGCACCGGGTCTTCTGTTCTTTTAATGTACATAACCACGCCCCCTATTCAATATCCTGCGCATTCTTTTTCCTTTGATACCTTCTTGTCTTACTTTTCCATATCCTTCTACGGCCATTAAAAAGATCCTCCGGACATGAGCAATCCAGGATTTTTACACATCTTCCGAACGAAGCTGTATAATCATGTTACCATTATTATACAAATTTTTGCGCGTAATTTCGTTGTTCACGATATTTTATGTTAAAGTATAAAAGGTTTATGCTTTTAACCTCGTCTAGTAATGGGAGGACACAACATGTTTTCAATGGTCGCAATTGACTTGGACGGCACTCTTTTAAACAGCGAAAACCAATTAGATGACAAAACGATACAAACACTTGAAACAGCGGCCGGAAATGGCCTTGATATCGTTATTGCTACAGGCAGAGCCCACTTTGACGTATGGAATATACTTAAAAACACTTCTCTTCACCCGTGGGTGATTTCTGCGAACGGGGCTGCTGTTCATTCTCCCGCCCGTGAGTTGTATATCTCTGTGCCACTTCCAAAGGAGACAGGGATGGAAGTACTTTCATGGCTGCATCAGCACGAATTCTATTATGAAGCGTTTACAGAAAAAGCAATCTACACTCCCCACAACAGCCGGGAGCTGCTTCAAATCGAGCAGGACCGTATTAAAAGCGCCAATCCTCATGCAGATACAGCTTCCATGCAGAAGGCAGCGGAACGGCAGTACAGCCAAACTGGATTTTCTTTTATTGAAAGCTATCTCGATCTGCATGATATGAACGTTTCCCTGTACAATATTTTGGCGGTCTCTTTCATCGAAGAAAAGCGCCAGACAGGCATTGACCACTTTAAAAACCGGGAAGATTTAACCCTCGTTACTTCAGGTGATCATAATTTTGAGGTTGAACATACGGGAGCTTCGAAGGGGCTTGCGCTTGAAAGACTTGCTACAGAGCTTGCTGTACCGTTAAAAGATACTGCCGCCATCGGAGACAATTACAATGATATCAGTATGCTAAAAACAGCCGGCTATGCCGTCGCTATCGGAAACGCTGTGGATGAAGTCAAAACCATTAGCGACCATATTGTTGGCACAAACGACGAGCACGGCGTTGCGGAAGCTATTACATACATGCTGAATTCTTAAACGATGCATTTTTTCATCTGTCTTTATCATACCACGTGCTGAAACATTTTCGTCTTTCTTTTCAAAATATAAACAGAGGCGCTGAAACTTCACTGCATAAGCCGGGTTCCGAAGAATTTCTTTGGATCCCGGCTTTTTTCATAAAAAAATCCCGTGCCTAAAAAGGCACGGGTGCAAGTTGTGAGTGGATGATGCATAAAATTAAAATTGGTGATTGCGCAAACGGTGGTACTGCTTACGCTTCTTCTTGTGGTACTTTATAGCCGAGTCCTTCAGCAATACGGCGTCCGTAATCCGGATCCGCTTTGTAGAAGATTTCCAATTGACGTTTAATAATTTCATCCTTACGGACTGGTTTCATATGGCCCACAAACGCATCAACGAGGCGCTGCTTTTCGTCCTCGCTCATCAAGCGGTAAAGGTCGCCTGCCTGCGTGTAGTGATCGTCATCAGGGTAAGGTGTGCTTGCAACCTTGCCTTCTACATCAAACGGGCTGATTTCTGCTGCCGCGTCTTCAGTAGGACCACCGTAGCTGTTCGGTTCATAGTTTTTCGAACCGCCGCCGTTGTCGTCTGTACGCATAAAGCCGTCGCGCTGATAGTTGTTTGTCCCGCTTACTGGTTTGTTAACCGGAATCTGTTCATGGTTGGCGCCTACGCGGTAACGGTGGGCGTCAGAGTAAGAGAACAGACGTCCCTGCAGCATTTTGTCCGGAGAAGCCTCGATGCCGGGTACAAAGTGTCCCGGTGAAAACGCAGCCTGCTCTACTTCTGCGAAGTAGTTTTCAGGGTTTTTGTTTAATGTCATACGGCCGACTTCAATACGTGGATAGTCTTCCTTCGACCAGATTTTAGTGACATCAAACGGATCCCATTTGTACGTAAGTGCTTCTTCGTAAGGCATGATCTGTACATACAGTGTCCAGGAAGGATAGTCTCCTTCTTCGATAGCATTAAACAGATCTTCCGTATGATAGTCCGGGTTTTCCCCAGCTATTTGATTTGCTGTTGGCTCGTCAAGGTTTTTAACGCCCTGATCACTAATAAAGTGGTATTTTACCCAGAATGCTTCTCCCTGGTCGTTAACCCACTTAAACGTGTGACTGCCGTAGCCATTCATGTGGCGCCACGTTGCCGGAATGCCACGGTCACCGTGCAGATACGTGATCTGGTGCAGCGACTCTGGAGAAAGGGACCAGAAGTCAAATGCCATATCCGGGTCTTTCAGGTGCGTCTGCGGGTCACGTTTTTGTGTGTGGATGAAATCCGGGAATTTAATAGCGTCACGAATAAAGAAGATTGGCGTATTGTTACCTACGAGATCGTAGTTGCCTTCTTCTGTATAGAATTTCACGGAGAAACCGCGCGGGTCACGTACTGTGTCCGCTGAACCGGATTCGCCCGCCACTGTGGAAAAGCGGATGAACATTGGTGTTTCTTTGCCTTTTTCGCTTAAGAAATCAGCTTTGGTATATTTAGAAATTTCATCGTTTGTCACTTCAAATACACCATGAGCACCGCCGCCTTTTGCGTGAACGACACGCTCAGGAATGCGCTCGCGGTTAAAGTGAGCAAGTTTTTCTAAAAGGTGTACGTCCTGAATAAGAGTGGGACCTCTGGTGCCTGCTGTCAACGAGTTCTGGTTATCTCCTACTGGAGCACCTGAACCGGTTGTTTGTACATTTTTACGATCAGCCATGCTTTCATCACCTCTTAATTATTTTCATATTCCATATGATAACATACCCCACATAAAAATCAATATTATTTTATAACAATTTTAATCTGGGAAATAGCTTTCCAAACCTTTCACACCTTAAAAACAGCTTAAAACCTTCAAAAATCATTATTCCTATCGACTCAATTGAATATCTGCCTCTTCAATTGAAAATCACAGCGGCTCTCCGGCGTTCTGAGTAAAAGAGTACGCCGATTCGTTTAGTAAACGTGCTCTTGCTCTTTTTATCGGCTTTATTTCAAAAATTCTCTGACTTCTTCTACGAATCGTTCATGCTCTTCAACGTTTATGCCGTGACCCGAATGTTCATATTCCACAAACCGGCACGAAGGAATCAGATCAGCTATTTCCCTCCCGTATTCCGGCGGATTCAGGCCGTCGTATTTTCCGCTGATCACAAGTGAGTCCGCTTCTACAAAAGGAAGCTGGTCCCGGAAGTCAAACCCCTTTAAAGCATCAGACGCTGCCTGCTCTTCTTCGGCATTCAGCTCGACAGCACGGTCTTCGATCTGCTTTGACCAATCCTGTACCTTGCCAATATCATGATAGATATACATCGAGGCTTTATTTAGTTTTTCACGGTGGGAAAGACCGCTCAGCTCGGCTTCATGCTCAGCAAACAAGCGCGCCGTGGAAGACGTTTTTCCATGTGCTTTCGGTGCTGTTAACACAAGTTTCGCCACTTTTTTTGGAGCTTCAACAGCTACACCCTGAGCTATATAGCTCCCCATTGAAACACCGATCAGGTGAGCTGACTCAATACTGAGCTCATCCATCATGTGCAGTACGTCCTGTATATGATCTTCCAATGTATATGCTTCAGGCTTATCCGACCTGCCGTGCCCTCTCATATCAAGTGCTATAACGCGAAATTGATCTTTCAACTGATCCATTTCACGTTCAAACATCGTGTGATCTCCAGTCAGTCCGTGCAGAAAAATAACAGGATATCCCTGGCCCGCTTCTTTATAATACAAAGTGACTTTGTCCGCACTGCTCATCGTCGACATCTCTTCCATCCCTTCTAAATATCACATTGGGAAAATTGTACCATAAGATATTTCCGGGGTGTTAGTTTGAACGTTGCTCTAGTCAATCCTCGCTTGTGAAATACCCCTCATTTAACGCTTCGTGCCACCAATGAGCAAAAATTTCTTCTGCAGCAGGGCTGCTGTTTTTCCATGTCTGTGCCCGGTTCTCCACGTCCTGCGGCCGGACACCGTTTTTTCTCCAGGAAGCTCCGTTGGTAAAAATATTCTGTCCCATAGCCTGCATCCGGTCAAGCGAACGGGCAAAGTCTGCCTCGGTACTCTTTTCCTTTTCAAATTCACGCCATCTTTCCATGTACCAACGCCCGAGCTCAGCCGGAAGCCTGCTTTTTATCTTTTCCGCTGCCTGCCATTCCCTTTCTTCCTGATCTTTTTTACCCTCTTCGTTATACGCAAACGTATCGCCGGCATATATTTCCACCAGGTCGTGTATCAACAGCATCTCCACTACTTTCGCAATGTCCATATCCGGATCAACCTCCCGGTACAAAAGCAGGGCATACATGCATAAATGCCAGCTGTGCTCTGCGTCGTTCTCCCGGTCGCCATCCTTCTTTAATGAAGCACGCTGAATGGATTTCATTTCGTCAAACAGTTCCAGTGTTTCTAAAATAGAAAATAGCCTGGCATTCACGGCCCAACCTCCTTATACAACCTGTTTTCTTTCTTCAAACTATTGTACACTAACATTAGATGGAAAAAAGATACATTAAGGAAAGCGGGGAATGATCATTATGAATCCCAGGCAGCTGTCAGCTTTGCTTACTGCACCTCGAAAAACGTACCGGCAATTAAGCGATCATCCAAAGCTTCACTCCACCGCCCTTTGGATCGTTATCATTGCCGGAATGTCTCAGGCCTTTGCACAAAACACCCGAGAAACGGCACCGCTTGAAACGGATTCCGCTTTTTTTACGTTTCTGGCAGCAACCGGTATTATCGCCGCGTTCCTTATATTTCAAATTGTCACTTTTTACTTGAATGGACTGATCCTAAAGCTCGTTATTTTGATATTCCAGGGCAGTATGAACGCCCGGGAATCCCGGACCATTTACGGACTCTCCCTTTTTCCGCAGGCTATCATTTTCCCCCTCATTTGTTTACTATACATCGGACAACTTGCGGGCAATGATGACACGGCTGCGATGCTTACAGCCATCGCCGGGGTTCTCACAGCCGCTGCTTCTATTTGGACTATTGTCACCCAGGTGAATTTAATTTCCGCCGCTGCCGGCTTCTCCGGCGGTAAAGCGTTCGGGGCATTTGTAGTGTTTGCCCTGTTACTGACGCTTCTCATTTTTATTATAGTTCTGCTTTTAGCTTTGATAGCTATTTTCTTCTTCGGCGTCTTCTCCAGTTAATCAACTGAAACAGCTGCGTTTTAAAATAGACGCAGCTGTTCGTAATTAACTGTTTTGTAAACCTTGCCACGACCTCCCGTTACTTCTCCCGGACCGTAAAATTCCGAAGCTGTAACTCCCAGAAGCCGGACAGGATCTCCACCGGAGACCCCTTCCTCGAGTAAAAGACGCAGAGCCTCGAGGAGCTCCGCACGATCATTGCTCGGGTGCTCGAGGGTGGACCGGCGGGTTATCTGCTGAAAATCAGCAAATTTTATTTTCAGCACAATACATTTGGCTCTTATGCCGTCTTTTTTCAGCCTGGCCAGCACCTGATCAAGCAGCTCTTCAATGACTGGAAGCATATCCTGCACAAGCAGAAGGTCCTGTGAAAGCGTCGTCTCTTTTCCGAGCGATTTCCGCTCCCTTTCCGGATTCACCGGACGTTCGTCGATCCCCCGGGCCTGACGGTAAAAAACATGGCCCTGCTTATGAAACAATTCCACGAGCCTTGCTTCACTCAGCTGCTGCAGGTCTTCCCCGGTTTCAATGCCGAGTGAATCAAATTTCCGTTTGGTCACCTTTCCCACTCCGCGAAAATCACCAATGGAAAGAGCCTTCACAAAAGCATCCGCCCGGTCCGGAGTAATAACTGTCAGGCCGTCCGGCTTATCATAATCCGAAGCCGTCTTTGCAAGAAATTTATTATATGAAACACCGGCAGAGGCAGTGAGACCGGTCTTTTGATAAATTCTTTTCCGTATCTCTTTAGCTGCGAGCGTAGCGGACGGGAGGTTCCAGTGGTTTTCTGTCACATCGAGATAAGCCTCATCCAGGGAAAGAGGCTCCACCAAATCTGTGCAGTCATGAAAGATGGCCATAATTTCACGCGAAACCTCCCTGTATTTCTCCATGTTCCCTTTAATAAAAATAGCTTCCGGGCACCTTCGGTAGGCTTCGTAGGAAGACATAGCGGAATGAATACCGTACGGCCTCGCTTCGTAGGAGCATGTAGCCACGACACCTCTTGACCAGGGAGAACCTCCGACTACTAGAGGCTTGTTCCGCAAATGGGGCTGGTCGCGCTGTTCAATGGCTGCAAAAAAAGCGTCCATATCAATATGAATAATCTTCCGGAGCTTTTGTTCCTCCTGCTTCATTTCCTACGCCCCCTTATACGCGCAGTTTTCTGTTCCTTCTATTATAGCGGACAATACCTCTTTTCACAAACGTACGTTCTTATTCAATAGTATTCTACGGCCTGGCCCTCTGTCCTCTCCATTGCGTTCTCCGGCACTTTGGTATACTATCATAATCGTATAAATACAAAGGCGCCGCGGTACACCCACACCCGATTGGAGGAATATATATGAATTATGAAGTTCAGATTTTTACCCAGCCAAACTGCTCCTCCTGTGCTAAAGTAAAAGGCTGGTTTCAGGAAAACCGTATTTCTTTTATTGAAAAAGATATCGTCAATGACCCACAGGCGAACCAGGAGTTCGGTGCATTAAACGAAAAATTCGTTCCCATTACTATTATTGTTACGGACGACAAAAGATATCAGGTCGTCGGTCCAAATCTGAAAAAAATAAAAACGCTTGTTACTACCGTCGGAATATCCGGCCAAAGCAATTAATGCTAACGGCATTCAGCACTGGTTTTAAGCCAGTGCTTTTTTATATTTATTGAACAAGATCCTTTAGGCCCCGCTGTTCAAATAAAGATGCTTGCGGTTATGCCTCCCGGGGTAAATACCTATAACAGCAGGAATTTGCAGCGAAGGGAGGAAGATTCGTGCCTACAGTGCTTTTTATCGTAACGATAATTATTGCCGGAATGGTTTTAGCTTCTATTGGGTTCTATTTCCTTCGTAAATTTTACGACAAATTATGAAGAAGGACCGTTCACCGCGTGAACCGTCCTTCTTTTGGCATTTCAATATTTTTGTTTTTCGCAGCCAGTTTCTCCAGAAACAATGCTTCATCTTTCGGTGCAATATGCTGATGACGATTTCCCTCCTGGTAAATCACCTTCAGTCTTTCCGGGGTTGCCCCCTTAATCCACCCGGGTGCCTCTTCCACCCGTTGAATAGAGTCATAAGGAATACGCAGCCGGATCAACAGAGAGGCGTGGACTGCCAGATGCTCTTCGTTTAATTCATATTTTGTGAAAAATACAATCTGAGTTACTAAAATGATAATGACCGCATCAATCACAGCCCTCAGAATAGTCCCCGGCCCTCCGTTATACATAAACAGCGCCTGAAAAACAGAATATCCCAGCAGCACAATGGCTATGACCGCAAATACGGACAGCAGTCTGCTTCCTTTCGCTCGAAACACCATTATCCGGTCTCCTCTAGTTTTTTTTATCAGAATCGTTTGGTTTCAGCCCGTACTTATAAACAATAGGCATAAGAACCATTAAAAGCATCGAATTCGTAAACAGCGGAAGAAAGATTTCGTGAGCTTCCATTACGACCCCGATAAATGAAACAATCAATACCGGCGCTGTTGCCACCAGTATGGTGATTAGTTCGCGTTTTGCACTCCACAGCTGTCTGCTGTCCGCTATTGATAAAATGAGCATCCAGTACACCATGAACGCAAGCGGCATCATGGCATCGATAAGAGGCTGATCCAGCACAAAAAAGAAGACCAGACGCACAGCCGATAGTATAGCTAAAATAACAATAATTAATTGACGAAATGACGACTCCAAGATGTATTCGCTCCCTATTCCCTGCTTTTTGCCGTTCTCGGCTTTACTGTAAACAACGCAAACCCCAGAACCATCCCTATTACATATTTCATCATGCTGTTCTTCCTTCCATTAAGGACGGAATTCCAGATAGACACCGTTTGGATCCTGCACAGTCTCTGTCTCTTCCGCTCCCTGAATAACTACTTTTTCAAGTTCGAAGGCACGCTTTTCCTCCCAGGCAGGCACTAGCGCTTCTGAACCCAGAACGGTCAGCCAGTCGTGTGAATCATAAGGCTCGGGACTGGTAATGAGGACAGACTGCACCTTCTCTTTTCCTCCAATAGGAAGCTCTTCCGCCCAATCAAGCTGAATCTTCGGACCGGTCGGCGGCTGTAGAAAGGTTCTTCTTTCTTTTTTGTTGATCCCCCATCCATGTTCCTTTGCACGCCGAAGAATACCGGCATGTTCTTCCCCATTTACACGATAGCCAAAGTAGCCGAACGTATCCATTCTTCCTGCGCCAAAGGTGACCCTCACCTGGCCGAGACTCATTTCTATCATCCGGAACGTTAACCCTTTATGACGGAAGTCATCCCACCCAACCGGCGGATCATACCGTTTAATACGATAATCTTCCAGGGCAAAGCGCCCTACTACTTCAAATCCATGACTGCTGTAAAAAGCTTCTGTTTCTTCTACCTCTGTTGTCCAAAAATGGTAATGGAATAGTTCCACATTGTTCACCTCTACTGCCCTTCTGCAGGCTGACTGCACTCGTGCCGAAAATAGCAATTGTGTTCTGCTTCTATGGCTGGTTTGATTTTTTGGGCGTCCCCTGATGGAAAACAAGCTCCCAGCTGGAGGCCGTCTTCCGCCATATGGAGCTGCGCAGCGAAGTCCCCAGCTCGCTCGTTACGGTATAGGTTGCCAGGTACAAATGCTCCGAAAGCGGTTTTGTTTTATAGTCAGCCACCGTTCTATGGACGGGGCGCTCCTCCTCTAAACCACAAATCACATCTTCCCGGGTAAAAATCCGGCCGGATGCTCCGATTTCCTGGAAATCCTCTGCCAGCAGCCGGCTCACTTCTACAGCCGACCGCCGGATACTTGGCTTTAGCAGGTCTTCCTCGAGCTGGCGTATGTCTTCCATCAGTCTTCACCCTTTTTATGTATGCGACCTGACCATACGTAAAAACCCGTATCTACATCAAATGATACGGGTTTTTCCACAGGTTTTTCAACTTTTATTGCTGATTCATAACGATTATTTTTATCCGCGGCTTGCATAAGCTGACAATACAGACGGAGCTTACGAATATTTGTTGACAATATCAATCACCAGGCGGGCTTCCTCAAGTGGAATTTGCCCAGGTGCAGAACTTTTTTTTCCGGAAGCAAATACCATCATAGAACCAAATGAATGACCAACCAGACGGGAAGCCAGCCCCTCAGACCCCATAGACATAGCAGCTGTACAGATATTCAGTCTGTCACTCCATTCAACAAGCATTCTTAAAAGATCCAATACATCTGATTTATGATTTGGCATAACTGCTATTTTTACAATGTCTGCCTCATGTCTTTCCGCCGCCTCGCCCCAACGATTCATTTCCAGGGAGGCAGGCGTTTTTGAAAAATCGTGATGGGATAGTAATAATTTCACTCCATGCTCACGGGTTATTTGACGAACGGCAGCTATAAGTCCGCTGCTCATTCTTCCCTCTACATCCACTATATCTGTACTTCCTGAACGTACTGCCCCAGAAATGATTTCCACCGTTTCTTTATCAGTTAATTCCCGATCAGCTCCACCCTCCTGAGCAGAACGAATAGTAAATAAAAGCACGCATTCCGGAGCTTGCTGCTTGAGCATCTGCAGCACCTGATTTACAGCTTTTTTATCTTTTAGGTCTTTAAAGTGATCCGCCCGCCATTCAATAGCGTCTGCCTGAGCAACGTTTATCGCTTTCAGTTCTGCCTCTAATGCTCCTGCCGTGGTCTCTGTTAGAGGGACACAGACCATTGGCTGCGAATTACTGTACGATTTATTTCCTATCTGAAGTGTTTGATATCTGTGACTTGTCATATGGTCCTCCGCTCAAATGATTAGTATTAAGTTTTCCCCAGTACTGTTAAATGTACAGATTGACTCTCTGTATGTAACTAATATGCTATCATACTCTTGCATGCCATCAACCGGAAATTGGGGGAACAGCAGTTGCGTTTATACATATATTCTTTATTAATCCTCTTCTACGTACTTTCACAATTTTTACAATTACCATATTTTTCTTTATTTATAGGTATCCTCGCAAATGTTGTTATATTCATTTCCCTTTTTTTTGCAAAAGGGCTGTTCTTTTATTCAGGCATTGCCTTCTACACGATCGGAACATTTTTATTTTTCCAGACGGGCGCATCCTGGCAGGATTACTTTACGTCATTTCAGACAATGCTCAGCATTCTCTCGTTCTTTTTTATGCTCCCCTTTCTCAATTCACTCATCCGGGTGGGCAAGTACGACTACGGACTTCGAAAATTCATGGAACAGGGCGCGGACACCATCACCCAGTTGTACAGAAGAAGTTTTTTTGTATGCCACGTGCTCGGGGTGTTTTTAAACATCGCCACGTTCGCTGTTCTGATGCGCACTCTGGACCGGACTTTCAGCTCGGTTCCACAAAAGATAAAGACGAAGTTTTATACACAGAATTTACTCAGAGCTTATGCTCTGTGCCTTGCCTGGAGCCCGCTCGAAATTATGGTCATTACAGCTTTAAATGTAACCGGGCAGAATTACATTTATGTTTTCCCGTTCATTATTACAATCATTATTATAGTAATTTTATTTGACATTCTGACTGCCTCTTTCAAGTACCCGAAACTGCGTCTGCAGCCTGCAGGCACCCAAACTCACCATTCAGATGCCGCAAGCAGAAAGATCAAACAGTTAATTGCTCTCTTATTGCTGCTTGTAACCTGTGTAAGCTTTGTCAATCAGTGGTCGGGCTTTGATTACTTATTCACTCTCGTTTTGTTTATTGCCCCTGTATCCTTTTTATGGGCGGCTTTTATTAAACGTCTGCGCAGATATGCATTATTTGTTTTTAATCAATGGAAAACAAGAACTAAAGGTATGGCTAATTTCTTTTTCATGTTTCTAAGCGCCGGTTTATTCGTCCAAATGCTTGCAGAAACTTCGTTATTTGATGTCCTCCAGCAGCTGTTCACCTCCATACATCAGCAGATTTTTATTTTTTACCTGCTGATCGGTGCTTATTTTCTTGTTTCCAGTATTATCGGTTTTCACCCGCTGGTGTCTGTTATTCTGCTTGCAGAAATCATTGCACCTTCGCTTGCGGATCTTCAGGCAATACCACTGGCCCTTGTTTTAATTGTCTGCAGCTTAAGCCCTGTCATGTTCAGCCCGTTTAATATATCTGTTTCAATTGTAGGTTACCACCTGAATATCAATCCGTACCGGCTCGGTTTGTGGAATCTGCCATTTGTCATTGGATATATGCTGTTTACGATGAGCTTCGCCTATATTCTGCAGCTTGTTATGTAGCACCGGTTTTTTACTTTTGCTGAAAACTATATTATAATCACGGTACATTTCGCTGACTACCTCATTTTATTAACGAAAGAGTGCAGACATATGACAATAAAAGAAAAATCTTTACGAGAAAAAAGCATAGTATTCATAGGCTTTATGGGAGTTGGCAAAACCACTGTCGGCAGACTTGTCGCTCAGAACCTATACAGATCCTTTATTGATATCGATGAACAAATTGAAAAAGAATTTCAATTGCCTGTACCAGAGGTGTTTAAATTGATCGGGGAGCCTGCGTTTAGGCAGAAAGAGAAAGAGCTTGTGAAAAAGTACGCCAATCAAAGCCTTAAGGTTATTTCTCTCGGTGGGGGAGCTTTCATGCAGGAGGAGATCCGGGACGTATGCTTAAACAACTGCACCGTTTTTTACCTGGACATGCCATGGGAAGCCTGGAAGGAACGAATACATCTGCTTATGGCAGACCGTCCTGTTCTTCACGGGCGTTCGCTCGAAGATATCGAAGAGTTGTTTTACAGCAGGCAGACAGCATACGCCAGCCACCATTCCAAAGTTACCATCGATAAAGATTCTCCAGAAGAAGTAGCTGATTATATTACTAATTCACTAAAAACGGCCTGGAAATTATACGAATAAAAAGCAAAGCTCCAACCAGGCTCAAACTGCCGGGTGGAGCTTTTTTGATTATTATTCATCTGCATCAATCGTATTATCACGCTGCAGCTTCCACTCTTTAAAGTCATCGAGGTCTTTTTGTACCTGCTTGAACACAAACGAAATAACCGCTGCGTCATCAATCAGACCGCCTGGGAGAAAGTCCGGAATCAAATCGATGGGAGAAACGAAATAGATCAGTCCTGCAATGATGGCTACAATCGATTTGTAGGGCGCATGCTGGTACTCTTTTTTCCACCAGGCACGAAGCATTTCAAGCATTAGCTGCAGCTCCTGCCACACGTTTTTCAGCGGACTCTGATTTTCGTCCGCTTTTTCTCTTGCCTGCCGTAGCAGTTTTTCCGTTTCTTTTGGGTCTTTCGCATATTTTTTCGCCCGCGGATTCAGGCGCTTTAATCGGTCCTTCAACGTTGATTCGTCAATGTTTTTCTTCTTTAAAAAGCTCCGCCGCTTTTTATCTTTTGCCATGTGCCCAGCTCCTTTATTAATTAATACAGCTATGTACTGCTTCTCCGGAGAAAAACAGACGCCCCCGGAAAAGCTTTCACGCAGGACAGGATCTGTTATTCCAGACGATCCCTGTCCCGCTGCTTGATTTCTTTTCGGTATTCTTCCATTTCTTCCTTCGACGGAAGTGTTCTTGCTTTCATGTTATATTCCATCCGAAGCTTCGGTGCGTTTTCGTCTTTTCCAAACGTGCGCTCTTCTGTACGCTGAACCTGCGACTTGTCCTGATTCTGCAGGTCCCGTACCAGCTGGCCGATGTCTTTAGACAGGTCACGGAAAATCACGTGCGTTCACCTCACTTTTCGGCTTTGTTTTTATTCTGTGCTGTAGCCTGCTGCTCTTCGCTTTCAGTCTGCTGCTTTTCTTCAAGCTGTTCCACCCGTTCAAGCAGCCGCTGATTTTCTTCTTCGAGCCCTTTTGCCTTGGACGAATAATGCGGGTCTGTTTCCCACCAGTCGATGCCCATTTCTTTTGCTTTATCTACCGAGGCAACGACCAGGCGGATTTTAATGGTCAGCAGTTCCACATCCGCAATATTTACTTTAATGTCTCCAGCAATGACGACACCTTTATCCAATACCGTCTCCAGAATGTCAACAAGGCCGCCGGACGGTCTCTCCATGTGATCGGGTGCTGATCGTTGTACAGGTTGTTCAGCCATAATATATTCCCTTCTTTCAAGCCTATTTTGAAGCTTACAGTAAGTTCCCTAAAGGTCCAAGATCAATGTTCAGATCTTCTGCTGTAAGGCCAAAGATTTCCTTCATTTCTTCCATTTTATCTTCCAGCTGCATGAGCGCTACACCAAGCTGCTCGACTTGTTCCTCTGTTAAATCTCCGCCTTCAACTCTGCGCATTGCCTGGCGTTCCACCAGCTCACGCAGCAGCTCCACCACCGTCATCACCAGCTGGGTGAGCCCTTCTTCTGCTTTGTCGGGATCCAGTGATATGCGTCCGGTCGGCTGCTGGGCTTGTGTTACTTGCGGGTTACTATTTTCCATCTGTGTTCGGCCTCCTTTATTCGACTTGGGAAGGTTCTGAAGAATTAGAAACAAATTCTTTCTGCGTCTTCAATTCCGACTGTCGCAGGGTTTCGACAGAAGCGATCAGTACGCGTAAATCCAAATAAACAAGATCTATCCCTGCAATGGATATCGTTACATCGCCCTGGAGTACGACCCCTTTATCTAGTACGGAGTCCAAGACATCGAGCAGGGAAACTTCCCGGTTTTTAAGAGTGTCCTGGGGCATTTTGCTCCCTCCTGTCTGTCAGGCCTGAGAAATGAAATGCCGGCCACGGGCCTGTACACTCTAAATCCATTCCGGTCTCTTCTGCTTCTTCTTTTGCCTGGCGTTGTTCAATTAATTGAATAAACGCCTCCCGGTCTTTCGAGTGGATCAGGTATACGGCGTTCCAAGCCATTTCTTTTTCCCGGTCTGTGACACGCTTTTCCCAATTCTTTTTTATTTCTGTGCCTTCGCTCCAGGCAGCTAACTCATCATGAAACGATTGGCAGTGCTTCTCAATCTGCTCGTCTGCCTGCGCTTCAATGAACTGGTCCATTTTCTTTTTCTCAAAAAAGCGCCGGCCAGCCGGCATCGCTTCAAGCTCTGCTTCTTTCGCCTGAATTTCCTCGCTGTTCTGCACGACGGCTTCAGTGAACAATTGCTGATCAGCGTAAGTTTTGACGTTCCATTCTTCTTTGCCTTCCAAATAAGAAAGCTGAGCCGTTACGCTCTCCTGGTATTTTTCAATCATTTCCGCAAGATTTGCTTCCTGCTCGAAAATCGTGCCGAATTTTAACGGGATCGTGGTATAGCGATCATGCAGCTGGTTCATCGTTTCATGATGGTGAAAGGCTTTAGCCTGCAGCCATTCCATTTTTTCTACATTCTTCTGCAGTTGTTCCTGGGAAAATTCTTCTTCCGGAACATGAGTAACTACTGCAGTGATACTGCCATGTTCAATAAAGCTGATATTATTGTCCGGCTCCATACCTTCCATCGGCTCCATAGGATCTTCCTCATATTCGCTGGTGGGAATCAAGGCATACAAATACAAAAGAGCCGGAGCGCCCGAGTTTGTCTGCACTGCCGGTTCACTCCTTTAATCCTTTTCCTCTAACTCTTCCCGTAATTCTTCCTGTTCAATCTGCTTCGCTCTGCGATACCGCTGCAGCAGCTCTTCCTCCTGCTCTGTGAAGGCATCCTCAGAAATTTCTTCCATTTCGTACATGATCTGCAGATTGGCCAGTTTCTTTTGAATCTGGCGGACGTCAAAATATTCCTTATCCGCCTCTTCCTTTACTTTTTTACCAGCCCAGACGACAGTATCAAGCGGCCAGGTAAATAATTTATGAATCATACGCTGTTCCCCGCTTTTATTTTCAGGTCAATAAAGTTGTATGCCGGCCACGGGCCCGTATACTTGAAATCAGCGTGTTCATTCCATTCATTAAAAATCTCGTTTACTTTTGCATCAAAAGCTTCTTCGTTTTCCTTATCTATTAAAAAAGCGGCATTCAACAGCATCCGCTCATTGATTACTTCGTTACTTTTAGCTGCATTGGCAATCTCTGCGAGCGGCTGAAAAACCTCTTCCTCAAAGCGCTCGTGCAGCCTGATCATGAATTTTTGCGCTGATTCTCCGAGCTGCATACGCTCGTAATAGCTGGCGTTTTTGCCTTTCGTATCCGTTTTTTTGCGCAGGTCTTCCATTCCCGGTTCCTGGCGGATTTGTTCATTCAGCCATTCTTTCTTTCCGATGATTTTAAGTCCAACTTCCATTTTGCTGCGGATCTTCGGAAAAATTTCTTCAAACTGATCCTGCAGCTTTTCCATTAGAGCAAAGACTTCTTTCTGATCCTCAAGGACGTTCCCAAAACTCATCGGAATGACATCGTATTCTTCCATTACTCTGGCCACTGTATCTTGATGAGCCCGCAGGTTTTTCCTCGTTGGATCATAAATCTGCATCGGAGCTTCCGCTACCACCATCGCTTCCTGCCCGCGCTGGAGGGTATAGATTTTTCGCTCTTTTCCCTCGAGTTCCACGGTGCCGAAGGTAGGCTTTTCAGTAGTTTCAATAACTCCAAACATATAAATTCCCACGGTTACTTGCCTCCTAGACCTTTTTCAACTCTTCCTTCATTCTTTTTTGTGCTTCGCTGACATCTTCTCCCTGAATATTTTCCAGGAAATAATGCCCCATCACATCAAAAAACAATTGTTGAAAATCGTCATTTTTTACATCTATTTTAACATCATGCTCCGAGCTTAACATCGCAGTCATAACAGCGAGCCGGAAGCTTGGGACATGCGTATCGTTTTCCCTGCTCGTGGATTTCGCCCAATCCAGTGCTTTAATAATGGTTTCAGCTTCTTTTTCACTGATGGAAGCTCTTTCTGTCAGGATAGAAACCTGGGCTTCCTTATTCGGATCCTCCACCGGAATTGTAATCATTCTATCAAGGAGAGCATCCTGGGATTTATGCACACCGGCATATTCTTCCGGATTGCTTGTAAAAATTGCTTTAAAATTCGGGTGCACGGTAATAAAGCTTTCGTTACGCTGAGTGCCGTAAAGCGGCAGTATACCTTCTTCAAGTACGGAAAGGAATAAATTGTTTGTAGACGGCAGCGAACGTGTAAATTCATCGTAAATGAGCGTGTGGCCATTTTTTACTGCTTCAAGCAGACGGCCGGTGCTCCACCGTTCTGTAATATGGTCTTCGCGTTTATACACTTTCCGGACGTAATTATCGATTAATTTGTCACTGGTATAACCGATTCTTCCGCCGAGAAGGTCCGTATTCGAGAGGCTTTCATTCCCGTTTAACAGCGTGACAGGCTGGTTAAACCGGCGTGCAAGCTGAAACGAAAGGGTGGTTTTACCTACTCCGGCTGCACCTGTAAAGTGTACAGGATATCCAGAGGTTAAATACTTTTCGGAACGTTCTAAAATCGACTGCATTTCTTCAGTTTCTACGATTTGATCAATCGTACGGATCTTTTGCTGCTTTGACTGTTGTTGTTCTTCAGAGGTCGTTTGCTTCGAATTCGCTGTGGCAGGAGCATTGATCTTTTTTGACTGCCCTCTGCTCTGAGAGCTCCCTTTTTGCTGATTCGTTCTGGAGCTCCCCGATGTGTTGGATGACTTTTTCTGAGTCTGCTGCTTTCTTTCGTTAGTAGTCGCCATATTTTTTACCTCTCTTTTTTCTCAAAAGGAGTACTTCTCGGACGAGTGTTCATCCTTTGATAGGAAGTTATTTTTTGATCCTTGTTCATCGTGGCTTCATAAATCCCAATCAGCTGGTCTCTTCCGTATTTTTGCGTATACTCTTTTTCTTCTACTAGTTCTACTTCAATGTTCCAGCCGTCTCCCGCGTCCATAATAGCCGTGATACGGACTGGTGAGTTCATCGTTTCTTCGAAAAATGAACGGATGGTTTCAAACATATCACTTTTAATAGGGGCAAATGATGCCTCGTCTGACTCCTCCTGTTGAGCTGCTTCTTCATCGGCTTCTTTTTTTGTCTGTTTGGTTTTGGCTGTATTTTTCTTGCTGGCGGTCGTGGTATTATTCACTTCGTCACTTTCTCCTTTATCGTCCGTTTTTTCGTTCTGTCCGGATGATTTCTCTGAAGTTTCACTCGAAGAACCTGATTTCGCCGGGCCTTTAATCTGCTCTTTCGGCTGCTCTTCTCCTTCTTCTTCAGAGGAGAAAGGTTTATACGAGCCGCTTTTACTGGTTTTCAGTTCCTGGCCCTGGTTCTCTTCAGTAGTTTCTTTTGATTTTGTCGTTGATTGTTTGGCCGCCATGGATACCTATCTCCTTTCTGCCGTTTCAACGTGAGCACTTCTCGGTCTCAGATTCACTCGCTCAAACGATCCTACCTGCTGATTGTTGTTAAGCTTCACTTCATAGACGCCCAGAAGCTGGTCATGTCCGTACTTCTGCATATACTCATCTTCTTCGATAACTTCCACTTCTGCAAACCAGCCGTACTCTTCTTCGGAAACCGAAGTAATTCGAAATGGAGGTTTTAAATTTTCTTCAAAAAAATCGTTCAGTGATTTCATTACTTCCTTCATAGTGGTCCCCGCTTTCTTCTTCCAATAGAAATATATCCCGCCATGCAGTCATACGCATGACGGGATTAGAGAAATTTAAGCAAAGTTTAACTGCCCGGCACGCTCATTAGAGTCTGCATCTTCATCGATTTCGCCCTGGACATCGTCTCGGAGCAGTCCGACCGCTTCAGCGTAACGGAGCCAAGTGTCAACACTTGCAATAACGATACGTGCTTCAATTGTGATTAGCTCAATTCCTACCACAGAAATACGGGCGTACAGGTCGATAACGATACCTTTGTCGAGTATACGGTCAATAACCTCTGCCAAGCTGGAAGAATCTGTACTTTTTTCAATTGTTGCCATAATCTTTCACTCCTTAATCATAATGCTTAATATTTTCTGTTCCTTTAATGGCACTGATGCCTTTGATGTCATCGTAGCTTTTCAGCTTCGATTCCTTGTAGCTCTTGATGTCAGATAAGCCTTTCAGTTCGCTTATACCCTTAATATCATCAACGCCCTTGACCTCATCATAGCTTCTTAACCTGGACTCGCTGTAAGTCTTGATGTTCGACGGTCCCTTGATGTCTTCCATTCCCTTTAGATCGCTCAAGCCTTTTTCGGGCAGCGATCGAAGGATTTTACCGCCCCCTTTCCCGGACTTATTGGAGCCGCCCTGGACGTTGTCCTGGAGCTGCCCTGTAGCTTCACCCAGTTTTTCCTGGGCTTCCTGGCCTTTTTCTTTAGCCTGCTCTACAGCTTGCTGCAATTTTTCCTGGGCTTCTTCCCCTTTTCCTTCCAGTGCCTTCTTTGTTTCCTCTACTTTTTCCTGCGCATGTTCTTTTGCCAGACGGGCGCTCTCCAGGGTGTTGAAAAACTTTTTGCCCATATAGGCTGCAGCTACGGCATTGGCAGCCTTAGGGTTATTTTTCACCCCTTTTGTAGCTGTTTTTACCAGTTCTTCTTTAGCATTGCCCTGAATCATGTTTTTCGTTGTTTCTACAGGGTTCAAGTCAGAGATTTCTTCTGCGGTGTCTTTAATAGGCTCAATGAACGTATCCTCTGTCTGCTCATCAAGGAATTCTTTCGTTTTATTAAAGGAAACCCATTTAGCAGCTTTTTGGCCACCGCTTTTCACCTTGTCCAAAAATGACTCATCATCCTCGGAGCTCTTTTCTTCATCAGTGGATTGCTTCCCGGATGATTTATCATCGGATGCTGCTTCTTTGGAATAAGAAGAAAAGTACGTTTTTTTCCAGGCTTCGTCCGGTACGGAGAACGTTTTTCTTACCTTTGGCTTTGAGCCATCGACATATTTTCCGCCTTCAGTTAATAAAATCTTTTTTGCCATAATTTGGTCTCCTCAAACCGAAGCATTATTTATTTCCATCTACCCGCTTATAGGAGGTCACCTCTAAATGATCATCTACCTGCACCTGATACGTTTCTTTTTTAGACTTTCTGCCTTCTTTATTCAACGCTTCGATTTCTACCAGCCAGTGGCCCTCCTGTTTTTCCGTAGAAGTAATCCGCTGTGGCTCGGCTACATAGTTTTTAAAGAAATCGTTCACGGTATCCATTACGTCCGTCAGGCTGTGGTTCATTTTACTTCCGTTTTGACTGCTGGATTGGTAAGCATCCACTTCAGCTTCGTTCATTTCTTCCGGGCGGCGCTCAAGCTCCTGCGTTAGCGTTAACTCTTCCGCATTTTCTGCACCCGGCTCTGCTGAAGCCGCGCTCTGTTCAAGGCCTGTCGCATCCGTCAGCCGGCGCGCAGCTTTTTTAGAAACTTTTTTTGCTTTTTTCGGAGCGCTGCCCGCTTCCTGTCTTGGGTGCTCTGCTTCTTCAGCTTCATTGGCGTTGCTTTGGGCGTTTTTTTGATCCTGTATTTTCATGCCGGTTTTTTCTACTTTTTCGCCGACAGTATTTTTAACTCCATTTATTCTGCCCTTAGTTTCTTTAACCTTTTTATTTCCTTTATAAACAACTTTGCTCGCGTCAGCCGCCTGTTTGGCTCCTTTAGCTTTTCCTGAGACGGCTTCTTTCGCCTGTTCACCCGCATTTTTTGCGGTATCTTCAGCGCTTTTCTTCTTATGTTCCACGGTGTCTTGCAGCTGTCTGCCCGATTCCTTTACGTTATCTTTCGCCTGCTTTGCTTTATTCGCAGGTTTTTTTGCTGTCTGCTTGAGCTGGGGAGCCTTTTTTTCTTTCTCCTGGTTTTCGGCTGGCTCATCAATATTTTCTTCCTCAGAAGATTCCTCTGAGGATTGAAGTTTATTTTTCGTCCCTTTAGTGATTAGAGGAAGCGCTCCGCCAATAAGGCTGCCAGCGGCCATCAATCCGTACGTAACTTTATCTTTAGCGTCGGTCACTGTATCTCACCTTTCTTAACGTGAAAATTTAATTTATACGCAAAAACCCTCATCCGGCCAAAGGCTTCATGCTTTTCCAATGAATAGCTGGAAATAAACAGTCATGAATTCGCTGGGCTGGAGAGGGTCTTTAATGTAATCATTTGAGCAATTTCTTCTTAAATTAAGGAGAGAATTGCTCCAATCACAACAATAGCTCCAATAACCATTAAAATTGTACGAATCATGACAAACACTCGCTTTCTCATCTGAATTGAATAACTTCTTTAGTTGAAATTACCTTTTACTTCATGGATCTAAACTTTTTAATGAATTTATTTTTAAAAAAAGTTCTAAATACCTATATTTCTGATTCATATTTTTTAACGAGCGTCTAAATTTTTCTTTATTCTCTTGGGCTCAGGAAAGCCATTGTTAGATTTACTCACAAAAATAATGTGGTTTTCGCACTTATATTTATCAAATATTCGTCAGTGCACGTATGAAAAAGTTCAGAAGTACGAAAAAAGGAAAAAGTACGTTAAGTTTTCTTTCACATATGCTGAATTACCTTTTGGCTTTACCTAGAATAAAACTCGTAGTCGAAAAATAAATACTGCAGGTACATATTAAAAGGAAAGAGGTGCGGCATGGGCAGTAATCATACCGGAATCGTTTCATTTGTAGGTGCCGGACCGGGCGACCCTGAATTAATCACCGCTAAGGGTCTGCGCAAATTACAACAGGCCGATGTGGTTATTTATGACCGTCTGGCTCATCCCGGGCTCCTGCTGCAGGCTTCTCCTGATGCGAAATTTATATACTGTGGCAAGCAGCCGTGCCGGCATACGCTCCGGCAGCAGGACATTCACCACGAGCTCCGGGTCCATGCCCGGCGCGGCAGCCGGGTCGTCCGTTTAAAAGGAGGGGATCCGGGAGTTTTCGGAAGAGTCGGCGAAGAAGCCGAAGAGCTTCAAAAGCACCAGATACGCTTTGAAATTATTCCGGGGGTCACTTCCGGGAGCGCTGCTCCAGCTTACGCCGGTGTTCCTTTGACCCACCGGGAACATTCACGCTCTTACACCGTGGTGACCGGCCACGGCAAACAGCAGGACGGAATGCCCGATATTCAATGGGGCGGCCTTGCTGCTGGTTCTGATACGATCGTCTTTTATATGGGCGTCAAACACGCCGGATGGATCGCAGAACAGCTGATCCAGCACGGCCGCTCACCCGAAGAATCGGTTCTTATTGTGCAGTGGGGCACCTACGGCAGGCAGCAGTCAACCGCCGCTTCGCTCGCCGGACTTGAAGAAGCCGTTCACAGAAAAAAGATTACAAATCCGGCAATTATTATAGTGGGCACTGTTACCGGAATGCACTCCAGAACGCAGTGGTTTGACCCGGGTAAAAAAACCGGGCGGAGCATTGCAGCCTTCACCGCCGGACGTCCCGGGCTTCAGAATTTTACAGATTATCTGCAGGACGAGCAGGCCGCCATTTGCCATACGAATCAGCCGATTGATGCCGGAGGCCTTTCATCAAACACCGAACATGCTCTTTCACGACTGCTTGAAGAGGAGCTGATCGATACTATTTTCGTCCCCGATTACGCCTCCTATCAACAGCTGAAGCCAGGCATCGACCGGATGATAAGCGAACAGCAAACCACTGCTTTTCCTGTGTACATTATTTTTGATAAGGAGGCCTTCCCTTCAGATGAAGCAGATGTGTTTTATATAGATCCTTCACTGCTGCCTGAACAAATGACAGACCAGTTAAACAGCCTTAATTCGTTTTCTGTGAAAACACCGTCCGGCATTTAAACCGGTGAAAATGTCAAAATTATTTAAATTATCTGAGGAGGATTCATTCATGAATAAAGAGCGTCTCGTCTTAATCGGCAACGGCATGGCCGGTATGTACACCATTGAAGAAATTTTAAAGCAGGAGCCGGACCGTTTTGAAATTACGGTTTTTGGCAAGGAACCGCACCCAAACTACAACCGCATCCTGCTGTCCTCTGTTCTTCAGGGTGACAGTGAATTAAAAGATATCGTTTTAAATGATTACAACTGGTATGAAGAACATAATATTACGCTTCATACAGGCGATGAGGTCAAACGTATTGATACGGAAAACAAACAAGTGGAAAGCGCCGGGGGGATTGTGTGTACTTACGACCATCTGATCGTAGCTACCGGCTCCAACCCTTTTATGCCCCCTATCCCCGGATCTGACAAAGAAGGAGTAATTTCCTTCAGGGACATAAAAGATACCGAAACGATGATTGAAGCCTCCAAAAAATATGAAAAGGCAGCTGTAATTGGCGGAGGGCTGCTCGGTCTTGAGGCTGCCCGGGGCCTGCTGAACCTAAACATGGAAACAGAAGTAATCCACATTCAGGATCAGTTAATGGAGCGCCAGCTCGACCCGAACGCCTCCAAAATGCTGAAGCGTGAGCTCGAAGGCCAGGGCATGCGGTTCCACATGGAAAAGCAGACAGAACAGATTTTCGGACGCAAACGCGTCCAGGGACTTCATTTCAAAGACGGGGAATCACTTTACGCCGATCTCATTGTTATCGCTGTCGGCATCCGTCCTAATATTAGCCTTGCAGAGAATTCCGGTCTGGATACAAACCGCGCGATTGTTGTGAATGATTATCTTGAAACGAGCGCTCCCGATGTATACGCCGTTGGTGAATGTGCAGAGCATAACGGCATTGCCTACGGCCTGGTAGCTCCATTGTATGAACAGGGAAAAATTCTGGCTGAGCGGCTCGTCTCCAAGGAAGCAACCGGGACCGGCTACCGGGGCTCTCTTACATCAACCAAATTAAAGGTTTCAGGTGTGGATGTCTTTTCGGCAGGTGAATTTGGAGAAGCGGACGATTTAAAATCTGTGCTTGTTCATGACGACTTTGATGGCGTTTATAAAAAAGTGAATATCCGTGATAACAAGGTGGTCGGAGCTGTTTTATTCGGAGATACCTCTGATTCGCCGAAGCTTTTGAACCTGATTAATAAAAAAGAAGACATCTCCGACGTTGGCAAAGGGCTTATCCTCCCTTCTGAAAGCAATGCGCCAATGGAGAGTCCAGTCGTAGACATGGCGGACGAAGAAACGGTCTGCGGATGTAACGGGGTCTGTAAAGGCGATATCGTTTCTGCCATTAATGACAAAGGACTGACTTCCGTCAACGAGATCAAACAGCATACGAACGCTTCACGCTCCTGCGGCGGCTGTAAACCGCTCGTTTCCGACCTGCTGAATGCCACGCTCGGGGACGAGGCTTCTGGTTCCGAAGTGGAGCCGCTGTGCGGTTGTACCGATCTCTCTCACGAGCAGGTCACTGAAGAAATAAAGACTAAGCAGCTCACCCATACCCGCGAAGTGATGAATGTGCTGGGATGGAAGGAGCCTGAAGGCTGCTCCAAGTGCCGCCCTGCCCTGAACTATTACCTGAGCGTTTCGAAACCAGAAGAGTATGAAGACGACTACTCCTCCCGTTTTATCAATGAACGTGTGCACGCCAATATTCAAAACGACGGCACCTATTCCGTTGTTCCAAGAATGTACGGAGGCGTCACTAATTCAGATCAGCTCCGAAGAATTGCCGATGTCGCAGAAAAGTATGAAGTGCCGCTGCTTAAGATGACAGGCGGCCAGCGTATCGACATGCTTGGTGTCAAAAAAGAAGACCTTCCGTCCATATGGGGAGAACTCGATATGCCCTCCGGCCATGCTTATGGAAAAAGTATACGCACCGTTAAAACATGCGTCGGTGAAGACTTCTGCCGTTTCGGTACTCAGGATTCCATCGGGATGGGTATGAGCATCGAACGAAAATACGAACGGCTCAACACTCCCCATAAAGTGAAAATGGCCGTCTCTGCCTGCCCGAGAAACTGCGCGGAGTCCGGTATCAAAGACATCGGTATTGTCGGTCTTGAAGGGCACTGGGAAATGTACGTCGGCGGAAATGGCGGCGTTGACCTCCGGGGCGGCGAACTGCTCGGAAAAATGAACAGTGATGACGAGCTGTTGGATTCTATCAGTGCCTTTCTTCAGTATTACCGGGAGTCCGCCCACTACCTCGAGCGTACCTCCCACTGGATCGAACGCGTCGGCCTTGATCATGTAAAAGCGGTCGTTCTCGAAGATGAAGAGGGACGGGCAAACTTAATTGAGCGCATGGAAGTAGCCCTCGAGCATAAAGGGGAAGACCCATGGAAGGAACTTACGTATAACGAAAAGAAAAAGCAGGAGCTGTTTGAACAGCGTAAAGTGGAGCTCGTTTAATATGAGGGAGGAATAGTGATGAATAGCGTAGATAAACAAAAAGAAGTAGCTGTAGCAACTGTCGATGAAATTACGGTCGATATTCCTAAAGAACTGATCATTGAAGAAACTTCAATAGCCATTTTTAAGACTAAAGAAAACACCATTTTCGCCCTGGAAAATAAATGCCCTCACAAAGGAGGGCCTCTTTCCCAGGGGATTGTCAGCGGAGAGCATGTCTTCTGCCCGCTTCACGACTGGAAAATCAGCCTAAACGACGGACAGGCCCAGGGAGCGGATGAAGGCTGTACCGCCTCCTATGATACAAGAATTGAAAACAACATGGTTTATCTGCTTTTAAAATAAATCTTCTTTGCCCGCATCGGCGAACTTCCTGAGAAATAAGTATGCGAGTGTCAGCTGTCAATTGTTTTTTGAATAAACCAAAAATAATTACCCCACCTTAGGAGGTTCTCCTTTTGACTATTAAAGACCTTTTCCGCTTTCAGGATGAACGTATTAAAATTCTTCATTTCTGCTGGTTTGCGTTCTTCATCTCATTTTTCGCCTGGTACAACATGGCTCCACTCGCGACCACTATGATGGCTGACCTTGGATGGCTCACAACTGAACATATCGCCGCCCTCGGAATTATGAACGTAGCCCTGACTATTCCGGCCCGGATCATTATCGGCTCACTCCTCGACCGATTTGGCCCGCGGGTCGTCTTTTCCACACTGTTGATTATTATGGCGGTGCCTACATTTATTTTTGCATTCGGCAGCACCTGGGCACAGCTTGCCATCAGCCGGCTTGTACTAGGAAGTATTGGCGCAAGCTTTGTTGTCGGTATCCGAATGATCGCAGAATGGTTCCCGCCCAAGCACGTCGGATTTGCTGAAGGGATCTACGGCGGCTGGGGCAATTTTGGTTCAGCAGCAGGAGCTATTATTCTCCCGTGGCTCGCCATTACCCTTATCGGAGGCGATGACAGCTGGAGGTACGCGGTCGCCTTTACCGGGGTTGTCTGCTTTATTTATGGTATTGTTTTCTATTTAAATGTCCGCGACACGCCGGAAGGTCATACGCTTATTAAACCGAAGCGGTTCGGTGCCATAGAAGTGAGCTCCTGGAAAGACATGGCTCAACTGATGTTTTGGACGATACCTGTCGGCGGTGCCGTAGCCCTTAGCGCCTGGAGAGTCTTCGATATGGGCTTTATCTCCACATCTATTGTATACGGCATTTTCACAGCTGTAGGTATCGTATTAATTTATCAAATCTATATGATCGTCAAAGTAAACGTTCCTATTATTAAACAAGGCATAGCAAAAGACGATCAATACAACTTCAAAAACGTTGGAGCGCTGAACAGTACTTATTTCGCCAACTTCGGTGCAGAGCTCGCGATTGTATCGATGCTCCCTATGTTCTTCCAGCTCACCTTCTCCCTTACACCGTCCACAGCCGGTCTTATTGCAGCTTCATTTGCCTTCGTGAACCTGCTTGCCCGTCCGCTTGGCGGTGTACTATCCGACCGCCTTGGAAGCCGGCGCAAGGTGATGCTCGTTTACATGTTTGGCATCGTGATCGGCATGTGCGGCATGGGCATGATCAACTCCGGCTGGCCGGTAATACTCGCTGTCCTCATGACGGTCCTTACTTCGTTATTCGTGCAGGGAGGCGAAGGCGCCACCTTCGCAATGGTTCCAATGGTAAAAAAACGGGTCACCGGGCAGGTGGCCGGTATGACCGGAGCTTATGGAAGCATCGGTGCAAGTGTATATTTAACGCTTTATACGTTCGTCACCCCGAGCCAGTTTTTCTTCATTCTGGCCGGAGGGGCTTTCGTAAGCTTTATCATATGCTATTTCACACTCGAAGAACCGGAGCATTCCTTTGCCGACGACTACTACCTCTCGAAGGAGGATCAGCTGCTTAAAGAAAAAGCAAAAGGAGCGGCCCTCCGCTCGAAGGAAGCCGTTTCCTACGCCAGCCAGGTTTCTGATAAAGACCGCTGAGTGAGGGCCCGGTCCTGGTTTACCAGGCCGGCCCGCGGAGCTTTTCTCTATCAGGGATAAACGCTCCGCGGGCTGCTGAGGCCACAGCCTGCCATGTCAGCCACAAACCCCGACCAGCCCCCGTGCCGTTCACAACCGGTACGGGGGCTGGTTTTTTATTTATTAAATAGACACCATTCCGGCACAAAAAAGAACGCTGTCGATCCCGGCAGCGTTCGTTGTATCTATTATACTTTTTGTTTTTGCGCTTCTGCCGGCTTCATGGAGACTGCTGCCAGCTTAAACCCCGGCATCTGGCACACTGGATCCAGCGTACCCGCAATCAGCCGGTTCACGTTCTGTTTGCCTGCCCAGTGAAAAGGCACGAAGATGGTATCCTTCCGGATGTTTTCCGACCATTGATTTCTAACCACAATAGAGCCCTGCAGAGATTCCAGGGTGACAAGGTCGTTTTCCTTAATGCCGTACTTTTCTGCTGTTTCTGGATGAATTTCGACGAATGATTCAAAATAACGGGCATTTAATCTGGCGCTTTTTCCAGTCTGAACCCCGGTCAGGTAATGCGACATTACCCTGCCAGTCGTTAAATACAGCGGTCTCGCTTCCGACAGTCGTTCTTTAATAATTTCTTTACCGTTTTCCGGAGTAAAGCAGCGGGCTCTGCCGCCATCATGTACAAAAGAGTCATCAAACAGACGCTGCCTTCCTTTTTCTTCTGGGGAAGGGCACGGCCAGAAAACGCCCTCTTCCTTTTTAATCCGTTCATACGTAATTCCGTAATAATCAGCCGGTCCTCCCTTTGAAGCAAGACGCAGCTCTTCGAAAACATCTTCTGCCGAGCAGTAGCTGAACCACTTTTCTTTACCAAGACGCGAAGCAATCAGCGATAAAATCTCCCAGTCGTGCTTTGCCTGGCCAGGAGCCGGGCGCATTCCCTGTCTCCAGGTCACCCGCCCTTCCATATTCGTAAGCGTTCCTTCATCTTCAATATAAGCGGTCGACGGGAGGACCAGGTCGGCGTATTCGGCCGTTTCTGAAATAAATAAATCGACGACCACTAAAAAATCAAGCGCCTCCAGCCCCTGCTTCACAATAGAGGCGTTCGGGTTGGAAGCGATAGGATTGGATCCTACTAAAAACATCCCTTTAATTTCCCCGTTCTGCGTTTTCTGCATCATTTCATAGGCGGAGACACCTTTTCCGGGCAAATCCTTCTCATTCACATTCCAAACCGCAGCTATATGCTCCCTGGCTTTTGGGTCTTCAATCGAGCGGTACCCTGGAAGCTGATCAGATTTCTGGCCGTGTTCCCTCCCTCCCTGGCCGTTTGCCTGACCTGTAATCGCTCCGTATCCAGCACCTGGTTTACCGATGTGGCCGCAGATCAGCGCTAAATTAATAAAATGGCGGACAGCCTGGTGCCCGTCAATCTGCTGCTCCACTCCCCGCGCAGTAAATACCATGCCTGTACCAGCTTCGGCGAAGACCGTAGCCGCCTGCTCAATGTCGCCGCGGGGCACGTCTGCCCGTGTCGCAAGCTCCTCTACGCTGTACTGGCGCACGTAAGCTTCAAGCTCTTCAGCACCTTCTGTGCGGTTCTGCAGAAACTCTTTATTCTGCAGGTTTTTATCAAAAATCACTTTTAAAAGCGCGGTCGTCAAAGACCAGTCCTCCCCGGGCTTCAGCTGCAGATGCAGGTCTGCCATTTTAGCTGTCTCTGTCACCCTCGGATCAATCACAATAATAAAGGATCCGTTCTGTTTCGCCTGTTCAAAATACGGCATAATGGTTGGCTGGCATTCCGCAATATTAGTACCGGCGAGTATAATGCATTTTGCGTTTGGAATTTCCTCAATGCCGTTGGTAAAACCGCGGTCGACTCCGAACGTCTTTGTCGCCGCCGAGGCAGCAGAAGACATACAGAACCGGCCGTTGTAATCAATGTATTTTGTCTGCAGCCCAATACGGGCAAATTTGCCGAGCAGATAGGATTCTTCATTCGTAAGCGAGCCTCCGCCGTATACCGATAAAGCATCTTTGCCGGAGGCGTTTTGAATTTCCTTCGTCCGCTGTTCAATAATATCCAGGGCTTCGTCCCATTCAATGGACTTAAACCGGCCGTTCACTTTTTTCATCGGCATCGTAATCCGGTCTTCATGAATAACGTGCTGGTAGGCGGAGTGACCTTTGACACATAACCGGCCGTGCGTGGTGGGGTTATCCACACCTACGGTTTTATATTTAATGCCTTTTGTAGTGATCTGCTCCACTACTTCCTTTTTACACTGCATACTGCAGAAAGGGCACTGAGCCTGATGCCGGTTTTCTTCGAGCACCGCCGGCTCTATTATTTGTCCGTAATTGGATCCGAAATCATTCATGAACTGTACTCCCTTCTGGAATCGAAAAATGATACGGCAGCGGCTTCTTCAAACAGACACTTAACTGGTGGAGCAGCTGCTCTCTTGTCTCCGGATCAAAGAGTCCTTCCCGTATGTGAATAACGGTCATACGTCCGCACCATCCGGCAAATGATTCCTTAAAAAACGCTGTTTCCCGGTAATATTGAAGCAGCGCCCAAATATACTCTTTTATTTCCATAAAGGTAGGGGCTGAGAACAGCAGCACGGACTTTTCCTCAAAATGAATATGAAACTCCCACTTGTCTTCCATTTTAAGCAGTCCGGCGTCAACGTGATTTCCTTCAAGAATTGAAAAACCCTCCAGCATGACAAAACGGAGCGTATCGGGAAAAGGAACAGCTTCCACCGGTTCCTCGAGCTCCAGAGCGTACGGTACCATTCCGGGATTGTGACGCTCCCGGATCCGGTCCTTGAATACACTCTGTACAGCCGTCATTTGAAAACCTGGAAAGTTAAGGAGGGGAATATCCAGGCTGTCACATACCTCCACCACATCTTCGTCCTCTACATAAGGGAGCTGTATGCGTCCGCCCGCTGTAATGTGAAAATAGCTCAACTGGTATTTTTCGATAACGGCATTTAAATTTTTGATCAGCTCAGGAGATATAATTCCTGCCTTCATGATCGGCTGCAGAGTATAGGTCCCATCCGCCTCCAGGGAAATGTACGGCGAATATGTAAATGGCAGCGTTTCATTGCTTGAAAGCTCTCCCTTCTTCATTTGAATCATATATAGATAGTACGCAATGGCAGGCCGGCACATTTCACAGCCTTCAGGCGTTTTCCAGTTTAACGCCTCCATCGCTTCCTCCGGCGTCGATGGTTTTACTTCCATCAGCCGGTTAATCAACGTAGGGTGGTCAAGACCCGTGCATCCGCACAGCGCTTCTGCCTTGTTTTCCGCTTCCACCCTCCCTTCACAGGCAAGCTTCAGCAACCCCTCTGCCATGCTGCTGCAGCCCCCGCAGGAGGTGGAAGCTCCTGTACAGGTTTTCACTTCATCCAGCGTGGTCAGTTCTTTCTCCTGAACGACCTGGATAATGGTATTTTTATTTACATTATTACAGGCACACACCGTGTCAGACCCTGGCATTTCCAGTAGAAAACCGGCCGGCTCGCTGCTTGCTGACAGCAGCTGTTTTTTCTCCGAAGCATTGATGGGTTTGTCCGTCATCACCAGGCTCTTTAACAGATCGCTGTTAGTCGTATTTCCGTAAAGCACAGCTCCCTGGACCGTTTTATGACGAAAAACTATTTTTTTATAAAGCTCATTCTCCTCATCATGAAGCACCCATGATTTTGTAGCTTCATCCTCTATCAGAGAGCCGACAGAAAACAACTCCACCCCGGATATTTTCAGCTTTGCTGAAGTACTTGAGCCTTTATAGTAGGCTTTATGCTCGCCGCTTAAACGCCGGGCCAATACATCCGCCTGTTCGTTCACCGGCTGTACAAGACCGTATGTTCGGCCGTCATGTTCTATACATTCGCCTATTGCGTATATGTGCTTGTCACTTGTCTCCATTTGATCGTTCACGATTATTCCGCGGTTCGTTGCAATACCGGATGCCTCTGCAAGCTTCAGCTGCGGCCGGATCCCGATTGCAAATACCACCATGTCTGCTTCCATGTGTGTCCCGTCCCCAAAAGCAATTCCTGATACCTTCCGGAGCCCCAAAATAGAAGTAACGTCTTTACTCAGCAAAAATTTCACTCCGCGCCGTTCCAGTTTTCCCTGCAGCATGGCGGCAGACTGCCTGTCAAGCTGGCGGTCCATAATGTTATCCGCCCGCTGTATGACAGTCACTTCTGCATCGAAGCGGCTCAATCCATTAGCCGCTTCAAGCCCAAGCAGACCTCCGCCAATAACCAGAATCCGGCGCTTACGTTCAGCTGCTTCTACAAGCCTGCGGCAGTCTTCAAGCGTGCGAAAAGGAAATACTCCCTCTTTTTCTACACCTTCCACCGGGGGGATGAGCGGCGATGATCCTGTAGCGAAGACTAAATGATCGTATGAGTGTTCTCCGCCAGCCGTCACGATTTTCTTTTCCTCTTTTAACACATGCTCGACCGGCTCTCCCGGATGAAAAGATATATTATTCCGGCGGAACCATTTATTTGTATAGGTTGTTAAGTCGTCTTCTGTTATTTCTCCATTTAAATAGGATGAAAGCTGAATCCGGTTGTATGGAAGCGTTTTTTCTTTACTGAAAATAGAAATATGCACCCGGGCCGCCCGCTCACGCAGCTGTTCCATTAACCGGATCGCCGCAAGCCCTCCTCCTATAATGACTACATGCTGTTTTTTCATGTTAAAAACCGCCCTCCCGCAGAGCGAAATATGTTTTCCGAAATTTTCATAAGCTACTATCAGTCTGTAGAAACCTTACGAATTCTTCAATCACCTTGTAAGATAAGCTGTCGATGTTTTTATAGTCCCAGCGTTCCTGCTGAAAACAAAAAAGTTGATGACTTAGGTGAATTGTTCGATAATAGGAGGTAATAATTAAAACGGAGTCAACAGACCTGGAGCATATCGGAGGAGAAGAAATGAAACTAATTGCAACGGATATGGACGGAACATTGCTGGATCAGAACGGAGAAATCAGTAAAGAGAACGCCGAAGCGCTTCAGGCTGCTTCGGCACAAGGCATTGATATTGTGATCGCCACAGGGAGAACCTACGAAGCAGCACACAGACCATTGGCTTCGGCCGGTCTGTCCTACCCAATTATCAGTATGAACGGGGCAGTCACTTACAAAAACCGGAAAGAAATACAGCGGTCTGCTCCGATATCAGAAAGCTCCTGCGAACGAATTTTAACCGTGCATCACGCTGCCGGCTCTTATATTGAACTGTTTACCAGCCAGGGAATTTTCGCCCCTTCAAGAGAAGCATATATGAGTGTCGTTGTAGGAATGCTGCAGACCGCGCACCCCGAGCTAACAACAGCTGCAGCAGAACAGTATGCTGAGCGCCGGCTTGAGGATGAAAATTTCCAGTTCGCAGACGATTTCTTTTCAATACTCGATTACGAGGGCCTCGATGTGTATAAAATGCTTGCCTTTTCTTCAGAGGCTTCCGTTCTCGAGCGGATGAAATACGAGCTCCGGGGTGATAACGAGCTCGCTCTGACTTCTTCGGGCATGGGAAACCTTGAATTAAATCACGTACGTGCCCAAAAAGGCTTTGCCCTTCAGGAGTTCGCGCTCGGACGCGGAATCTCCCTTGAAGACGTTATGGCTCTCGGGGATAACTTTAACGATTTGAATATGCTCCAAATGGCCGGCCGGAGCGTCGCCATGGGAAATGCCGTTCCGGAGGTTAAGGACGCGTCCGGCTTTTCTACAAAAACGAATACTGAACACGGCGTTGCTCACGCTGTGCATGAAATGCTCCATGAATTAAAAACAAAAAGCAGCTGATAATCATGCCGTTTCCCTGCCGGACGGCTTTTGTACGGCCGGGAATAAGCCCACACAGAAGCATTTTCATGAACTCCTGTGCCCGGACCACCCGGGAAGTAACACTTGCCAACACGCGGTTAATGTGAGAATATAATTTTGTTTGCTAAAAGTACGAAGTACATATATATATAATAATTTGTCATGAATCGTTCACAAACAATTGACAAGATAGCGAACTTTTTTGTCAATATCTCTAAATTTAACGACATATGTGATACATTAGTATCGGATGAACACGGTTGGGGGGAATAAAATGAAATCGGAAAATATCGAACGCACGGTTCAACAAGGATCCCTCGCTGCCCCGAAACAGGCACTTCGTAAAGTACTGGCGGAAACGATTAAAACCGGGATTATCAAATCCAATTTAATCGTTATGTTTGCAGGGATTACCCTTGCTTTATATATTCACAACATCGCTTTTTCTGAAAAAATCGGAGCGATAGTCCTTGCTACGCTTGGCTCAGGTCTTGTTATCGGCGCTGCCGGCACGTTTAACAACTTATACGACCGCGACATTGATAAGATCATGGACCGGACGAAGAACCGCCCTACGGCGACTGGCCGGATGCAGCTGAAAAATGCACTTATACTAGGAATTGTTATGACACTTGCAGGCTTAGGCTTCTTATATGCGGCTTCACCGCTCGCTGCCTTCTTCGGATTTACAGGCTTATTCTTTTATGTTGTTCCATATACAATGTGGAGCAAGCGGCGCACGATCTACAATACAGAGATTGGGAGTATTTCCGGAGCAGTGCCCCCGCTTATCGGCTGGGCAGCTATTTCCAATGACTTTTTCCACCCGGCAGCTCTCGGCCTTTTCGTTATTATGGTTTTATGGCAGATGCCGCACTTCTATGCCATCGCCATACGCAGACATGACGAGTACAAAGCAGCAAATATTCCTATGCTTCCAGTAATCAAAGGAAACCGGCGGACCTATATTCAGACAAACGTTTACCTTGTTCTGTTAACGCTCTCGAGCTTTCTTTTCCTTCCTGTCAGCAGCTTTATCGTTGGCGTTTCCTTCGTATTAAGCGCCGCCTGGCTTGCTGCAAGCTTTATATGCTACCGGCGGATGGACAGTAAAAAATGGGCAACTACTATGTTTATTTTTTCGCTGAACCATATGACGATTTTGTTCACTGTCGTAATTGGATTTTCTCTAATCTCCCCGTTTTTTAATTAAAGCATGTTCTGGCGCCCGCATGGGTCCCGGACATGTTTTTCTTTACCCTCGTTTTTATATGGATCCTGCGGGGGTTTCATTCGAATTCCCATACAGAAATATGTATAATATATTCAAGACCGGTGAAAACGTTGTCAAATTAACATAAAAAAAGAGGTGGATGATGACACAGCGCATAGCCTGGATTACAGACAGTACCAGTTCTATCGATGCAGAAACGGCCGCAAAATATAATATTCATATTGTTCCCTTATCTGTTGTGTTTGAAAACGAAAGCTATAAAGAAAATATTGAAATTACAACGGATGAATTTTATGAGCGGCTGCCGCATGAAGAAGTTTTCCCTACGACCAGCCAACCATCTGTAGGCAGTTTTTCCGAACTGTTTGAACAGCTGAAGGATTCTTATGATGCAGGAATTGCCATACATATCAGCAGTCATTTAAGCGGCACTCTTCAGACAGCCCAGCTCGCAGCAGATATGACCGGATTTCCGCTCTTCACTGTGGATTCGAAGATGGGCGCCGGCAGCATCCGCCCGCTGCTGACGAGAGGATCGCAATTAGCAGACGAAGGGCACACGCCGAAGAAAATACAGCAGCGGTTAACAGAGATGGCCGGGCACGCCAGAGGCTATCTGCTGCTCGGAAGCCTTGAACAGGCACACAAAGGAGGCAGAATCTCCCGCGGAAAGCTGATCCTTGGCACGCTTTTAAAGATCCATCCTCTTCTTACCTTTGATGGTGGACAGATTGTTCCTTTTGAAAAAATACGAACCCGGAAACGGGCGGAAAACCGGCTGCTGCAAATTGCTAAAGAAGCCATAGCCTCCTATCAGGTCGAGGACATGAGTATTATTTATACGACAACGAAGGAAAAAGCAGAGACATGGAAAACAGAGCTGCAGAACCTCTCCCCTGACCTCACGATTCACCTTTGCCCTCTCAGCCCGGTAATCGGTGTTCACGGCGGGGCTGAAACGATGGGAATCATGTGGTATGAATACGGATAAAAAACTTGTGACTTTTCCTTCCAGGCTCTATAATTAGACCAATCCGCACCATACTTTCATTTTGGAGGAAAACGACCGTGCAATTTAATCAGGAAAAAGCCGACGGCTCCTTATACGATTATTTGATTGAACATATAGATACGATGCGTGACACATCTTCTGCCGATTCTTTTCCCGGCCACTCTTCCGATGATTATACAAGTCACAAGCTCGAAGAAATGAAAAAAGTCTTTGCCCAGGAGCTTATTCATGTGTTTCAGGAGGAAGAAACTCAGTTTTACGAGCACTTTGAAGAAAAAATCAATGACATTGTGGAGGAAAATAAGGAAATGTGGCAGCCAATGCTGACCATTCAGGAAGAATTCACTTATTACCGCAACGCCATTTTAGAACAGATCCGCCTGTTTGTTCATCAGTATGAGGAATCAATTCCCATCGATCACGTGCTCGATTGGCAGCGCAAAGCACTCCAGGCTTTCGATTACGCCGGGCGGGCCTTCATGAAAGAAGCCATTTATCATATGAACGAACAGATGCAGCTGAAAGAGGCAATGATCATGGAGCTTTCCTCCCCGATCATTTTGATTCAAAAGAAAACCGGCCTCCTTCCGCTTATTGGCCATATCGATGAACAGCGGGGACAGGTTATTGTGGAGCATACGTTAAAGCAGTGCACCGAAAGCGAATTAACACGTCTGTATATTGACCTTTCCGGCGTTCGTGACATCACCACATTCGTTGCTCAGCGCATCATGCAGCTTGCCACCGCCTTAAAGCTGGTTGGGGTAAAGACTACGCTGTGCGGCATGCGCCCGGAGATGGCCCAGACGGCTGTCCAGCTTGGCATCAGCTTTAAAAATATCGATATCGTTTCAGAGCTGACCCATGCACTGCGCACAAACTACGCTTTATAAAGCATAAGCCTCTGAGCTCCTAAAGTGTTCAGAGGCTTTGGTCTGCCAATTATTTAAGCAAGGCAAAACCATATATACGATGGCCCATTTTATACATATTCCATTTCCTTCCGCTTCATTCAGCCCGTATATGACATTTGTCATTTTTTCTCCCTGACGTCTATGACTTACAGACGGAGTCAAAATTTTATATTCTATTAATAGAGATACACCCCATAAAACAGGGAGCGATTAACCATGAGCAGGCAAGAACAAATGCAATTGAAAAAAAGTGCTGCCCCTTACGCACATTCTGACCATAAAGCAAGTATTATTCAATTATTTAACTCCATTCTTCCTCTCCTGGCCCTCTGGGCGCTTGCATACGGAGCTTATTTCATATCTCCTTTTATCAGTGCAGCCATTGCGATCGTCGCCGGAGGCTTTGTCGTCCGTACCTTTATCATCTTTCACGATTGCACACACGGTTCATTTTTCAAAAGCAGCAAAGCGAATGACCGGATTGGTACGTTAACCGGGATCATTACTCATTTCTCATACGCAAAATGGAAAAGAAGCCATATGATGCACCATTCCACCAGCGGCAACCTCGACAAACGGGGCACCGGAGATGTTTGGGTCATGACCGTCGAGGAATACCAAAACGCCAGCAAATGGCTCCGGCTCAGCTATCGCATGTACCGCAACCCATTCGTACTTTTCTTTTTAGGGCCATTTTACCTGTTTCTCGTGGAGAACCGATTCAACCGTAAAAATGCGAAAAGAAAAGAACGCCTGAACACATATTTCACCAATATTTCTATTGTAGTTATTTACGCTTTGTTAATCTGGCTTGTCGGCTGGGCTGCTTTTTTCACTATTCAGATCCCTATGCTTTTCACAGCAGGATTTCTCGGCATCTGGTTGTTTTATGTCCAGCACACATTTGAAGACTCCTACTTTGAAAACGAAGACAAATGGGACTTTGTAAAAGCTGCCGTAGACGGAAGCTCTTACTACGAGCTTCCAAAGGTGCTTCAGTGGATTACCGGCAATATCGGCTACCATCACGTGCATCACCTCAGTCCACGTGTGCCAAACTATAATTTGCCAAAAACCCATGAAAACATTGAACCACTGCAGCAGGCTACAAAGATTACTCTTAGGACAAGCCTCACATCCATTCGGTTCCGGCTGTACGATGAAACAAATAAAACCTTTGTCAGCTTCAAGGAAGCAAATATCCGAAGCAAAAGACAGGCAGAGGCTTCCAGAACCTCTCCAGCACCAGCTGATAAAAAATCTTAAAAACAAACCCTTCTCTGTTACAGAGAGGGGTTTGTTATACTTAATATAAAGAAGTGCTACGCCTCATGAAAAAGGAGCCCGTTTATGCATCACTGGTTCGATATTTTTCCAAAAAGTACGGGACTCAGCTTGTACGCCTGGATCATTTTCTGTTTACTGCCATTTTATTTTATTATCCGCTCCGCTACGTACTTTGAAATTGCCCTCGGTGTCTTTATGATTCTTCTATTCTTTACAACCTATCGTTTATCTTTCATTAAAAAAGGCTGGACGGTTTATTTATCTGTGAGCATTGAAATGCTGATCAGCATCGGAATGACCCTTTATTTCGGTTATGTTTATTTTTCCCTGTTTTTGGCTTTCTTTATCGGCAATATCCAGCATAAAGCCGGTTTTATCACCTTATACGTTCTCCACCTTATCACTACCCTGACCGCTGTTATTATAGGTTTTTACGTCCAAAATGAACTGTTCATGATGCAGCTTCCCTTTATTGCGATCAGTGTTATCGGCGTCATTCTTCTTCCTTTTAACATATACAACCGGAATAAGCGTGAAAAGCTTGAAACCGAGCTTCACCAGGCTAACCAACGCATTTCCCAGCTCGTGGTTCTTGAAGAGCGGCAGCGGATTGCCAGAGACCTGCATGATACTCTTGGGCAGAAGCTCTCTTTGATTGGTTTAAAAAGTGAACTCGCAGGAAAATTAATAGACACTAAACCTGAGCGGAGTCAGGCAGAGTTAACAGACATTCACCAGACCGCCCGAACCGCGTTAAAAGAAGTTCGCGAGCTTGTATCAGATATGAAAGGGGCCAAGCTGAGCGACGAACTCCTCCGCGTAGAAGAGATTCTCCAGGCCGCCGGTATTACTCTTCATGTAACAGGGAGCGCTAGCTTTAACGAAGCCCCGCCTCTCATTGAAAACGTGCTCAGTATGTGTTTAAAGGAAGCTGTCACCAACGTTGTCAAACACAGCGAAGCCACAAACTGTTATATTACGATTGATCAATCAACCACCAGTCTTTCACTTACAGTCGAAGACGACGGCAAAGGCATGTCCTCTGATCAGAAATCGTGGTCCGAAAGCGGTCTGCAGGGTATTAAAGAACGCCTCGGTTTCATCAACGGCCAGTTGGATTATTATTCCTCCGGGGGCACAAAGCTTGCGATTCAAGCGCCCCTGGTCGTTCAGCAAATTAAATGAAGGAGCCGCCAGCTATGATAAGAATAGTGATCGTGGAGGATCAACAGATGCTTTTAGGAGCGCTCGGTTCTCTTCTTGATTTAGAAGAGGATATGGAAGTGGTCGGAAAGGCGGAAAATGGACAGGAAGCTTTGACTCTTATTGAAAATGAGCAGCCCGATGTTTGCATTATGGATATTGAAATGCCGGTAAAAAGCGGGTTAGAGGCTGCAGAGGAACTAAAGGAAAGCACGTGCAAAATTATCATTCTCACCACCTTCGCCCGCACCGGTTATTTTGAACGGGCCCGAAAAGCGGGAATCAGCGGCTACCTTTTGAAGGACAGCCCGAGTGAAGAACTGGCTCAGTCTATCCGCATTATTATGAGCGGGAGAAAAGTCTATTCGCCTGATTTAGTGGATCTTGCATATAACACTGCCGCTACACTTACTAAACGTGAAGAAGAAGTACTCGCTTTAATCGCAGAGGGGAAAAGCACTACAGCCATAGCCCGGCAGCTTTCCCTCACCAACGGTACTGTAAGAAACTATATTTCAGTTATTTTCGATAAGCTTGAAGTAAGCAACCGTGTGGAAGCCGTCACTAAATTTCAGGAATTAAAGCATTAAAGGGCGCCTGCTGCTCCGACTTGCATATGCAGCAGGCTTCTGCTATACTATTTTTATACCATATACATGTATGGGTATAAAAAGAAAGGGGAATTCACATGATCGCAACGCTTCCTCGCATTAATGAACTGGCGAGAAAAAAGGTGAATCAGGGACTGACTGTACAAGAGCAGCAGGAGCAAAAGCAGCTTCGTGAAGAGTACCTTCAGATGATCCGCGGATCGATGGAGGCGACTCTGCTTACCACCACCGTGCAGGACCCGGAAGGTAACGATGTAACACCGGATAAATTAAAAAACATTCAATCCTAAAAGACGCCTGATATAAAAGCCGGCACGCTAAATAAAACAGCGTGCCGGCTTACTTTTATTCTTTTTGCGGGCGTTCACTGAGTGTACTGAAGGCTGTGAGTCCAAAAACAGTCGTAATAAACATAATAAACCCCATCGGGACAGCCGTTGTTTCATCAATACCGGCAAGCGGGGAAACTATCGAGCCAATCAAGAGCGGAAGCATACCGAGCAGCGCGCTTGCACTCCCTGCCCGGTGACCCTGTTTGGCAATTGCCAGTGTAAACGAGCTTGTCAGCACCATGCCCATCGCTGTCATATAAATGAAGATGGGAATGACAAGCAGCGCAAGCGGTCCTTCAATGATTGTCATCACGAGAAGAAAAGAACTTGCGCTTACCGCCGTGATTACGGCTGTGCGCAGCAGTTTGCGTTCAGCAATAATGCCTGCCAGCCGGCCTATTAAAAAGCTGCCGGTGATAATCGCGAGACCGTTGATGCCAAATAACACACTAAATACCTGGGCAGAAACCCCGTAGATCTCTTGATAAACAAACGGCGTGCCGGAAACGTAAGCAAAGCTTCCGCCGTGCACGAAGCCAAGCGTTAAGGCATAGCCTATAAAAGAACGATCCTTCCACAGATCACCAATAGTGCGGATCGTATATTTGAGTGAACTCGGCGTCCTTCTTTCCTCCGGAAGAGTCTCCTCGAGCCGAAAACCAATCGTAACGACAATGGCAACTCCTACGGCCGCCAGAAAAAGAAAAATTGTCGACCAGTTTGAAAACGGAAGAAGCAAAATAGCTCCCCCGATCATCGGTGCTGCCATCGGGGCGATAGCATTAATAACCATCAATAAGGAAAAGAACTTTGTCAGCTCCCGGCCGCTGAAAATGTCCCTTACCACTGCCCGTGAAACGACAATACCGGCAGAAGCGGTTAAACCCTGCAGCAGCCGAGCAGCAATCAATATGTATATATTCGGTGCGATTGCACAAATAAACGAAGCAGCCGCAAACAATGTGATAGAAACCAGCAGCGGCTTTCTTCTTCCTTTCGCATCACTAATCGGCCCGACAATCACCTGACCAACTGCAAGCCCTACAAGACAGGCAGTTAAACTAAGCTGCACCATCGAAGCGCGGGCGTTCAAATCTTCCGCTATTCCCGGGAAGCTTGGCAGGTACATATCAATATTGAGCGGTCCAAGGATCGCAAGCATACTAAGAATCAACGCCAGCCCGACCCGCTCTTTTCCTTTTGGATTTTGAATCATATATAAGGAACACCTTTCTACTTGAGATAACCGTGCATTCGCATGCAATTTTACATTTTCTGCATACGTTAGTTATTCTATCCCGTTTCCCTGCTCATGTACACCTCATTTCGCCAGCAGCTCTTAAGTGTCAGCATAAGAGCTGCTCATTACTGGTTTTACTCCATAACGGATATACCAACGGGAAACACTATGCCTAATACGATCGTGAACACAATCATAGAATACGTTAGAAAAGCGAACCTGGGGCGGTGTTCACTGCCGATAATATGATTGAGATGAATTTCCATAAAAATAAGGGTTAACAGTCCTAAAGCAGCTTTTAAAAATATTGCCGGAAAATCCGGTGTCAGTCCTATAAGCAGCCCGCCAGAAATTAATCCAGGCAAATATGCACCCCGGAGTGTGTAATGCACTCCTAAAGCAAATTTGTTTCTTCCCGTCTGGTAAAAAATATTCGCAGAAACGAATAACACGAGCAGGAGGACTATCAATGAAAGGTGAGCCGTAACAAGGAATTGCACTATTTGCGGGGTCATTTTCTCTTCCTTTCTTAACTTTAATTCACAGTGCCTCCACTATACTAAAGAAAAATTCGTTTGACGAAGTTTATAATTTTATATAACAGTATTGATATTTATATAACTGTTATAATACAATGATATTATATCCTGGGAGCAGCTTTTTCTGTTCCCTTACTTTAAAGGAGGAATAGTATGACGACGTATCGATCGACAGGCAGCCTTCATGTACACCCTTCTTTATATCAATTTATTAATGAAGAAGTGCTTCCCGGCTCTGGATTGGAACAAAAACAATTTTGGCAGGACTTCGGACAGATTGTTCACGATTTGACTCCTGAAAACGAAGTGCTTCTGCACACGAGAGATAACCTGCAGAATCAGATTCACGAATGGCACCAGGCTCACTCACGGTGGGACCCGGATCAGTACCGGACGTTTCTCGAAAGTATCGGTTACCTTGAACAGGGGCCGGACGATTTTCAAATTGCAACTGAGCAAACGGATGAAGAAATATCTATGCAGGCTGGGCCGCAGCTTGTCGTTCCCATCAGTAACGAACGCTTCGCCATTAACGCTGCTAATGCCCGTTGGGGGAGTCTTTACGATTCTTTATATGGAAGCGATATCATCAATGACGAAGGCGGGGCAGAGCAGCAGAAAGCCTATAACCCCGTACGCGGAGAAAAAGTCGTTGCTTATGCCAAACAATTTTTAGATGAATACTTTCCTTTGCGCAGCCATTCCCACAAGAGCGCCACTAGCTACTCGATCGAAAATGGCAGCCTCGAAGTTTCTTTTCAGGATGGCAGCAAGGACCAGCTCCAATATCCTGAACAATTTGCAGGTTACCAGGGAGCGAGTGCCCAGCCGGTAGCTGTTCTTTTAAAGCATCACCGGCTGCACATCGAAATTCAAATTGATTACGGCCACCCGATTGGCAGGAACGATCCAGCCGGGGTAAAGGATGTAGTCGTTGAGTCCGCGCTTACGACCATTATGGATTGCGAGGATTCTGTAGCTGCTGTAGATGCTGAAGATAAAACGCTCGTTTACCGCAACTGGCTCGGGCTCATTAAAGGAGATATTAAAGCCCAGTTCCAAAAAGGCGACAAAACAGTGACCCGTATTATGAACCCCGACCGTAGCTACACGTCTCCTGCAGGCGAAGAATTTACTCTTTCAGGCCGTTCTCTCATGCTGAACCGGAACGTTGGCCATTTGATGACGACCGACGCCATATTGAACGAAAAGGAAGAAGAAATTCCTGAGGGCATTATGGATGGGGTCATTACGAGCCTGATCGCCAAACACGACCTGCTTGGGAACGGAAAATACAAAAATTCCCGCGAAGGCTCCATCTATATTGTAAAACCAAAAATGCACGGCTCTAAAGAAGCTGCCTTTGCAGACAAACTGTTTGACCGTATTGAAGACATGCTCCACCTGGAACGCCATACCTTGAAAATAGGCGTTATGGACGAGGAACGGAGAACAACGATTAATTTGAAAGCATGCATTAAAGAAGTAAAAGACCGGGTAATGTTCATTAACACAGGCTTTCTGGACCGGACCGGAGATGAAATTCACACCTCCATGGAGGCTGGACCGATGATCCGGAAAGGCGAAATGAAAACCTCTGCCTGGCTCGGAAGCTATGAAAAATCAAACGTACAGACTGGGCTTGCTGCCGGCTTCGAACAGCGTGCTCAGATCGGTAAAGGTATGTGGGCAATGCCCGAGCAGCTGGCAGCGATGATGGATCAGAAAGACGGGCAGTTAAAAGCCGGGGCTTCCACCGCCTGGGTGCCGTCACCAACGGCCGCCACACTGCACGCTCTCCATTATCATCAGGTCGATGTCCCGGAGGTTCAAAAAGATTTAAAGCAGATCTCTGAATCCCATCTTGATTCTATTTTAACTATACCTGTTGCCGACAGGCCAGACTGGTCCCCGGCTGCAATCCAGGAAGAGCTTGATAACAACGCCCAGGGCATTCTTGGATATGTTGTACGCTGGGTTGAGCTTGGCATTGGTTGCTCTAAGGTGCCTGATATCAACGATGTTGCTCTTATGGAAGACCGGGCAACGCTTCGCATCTCCAGCCAGCATATTGCCAACTGGCTTCACCATCATATTTGCTCCAGGCAGCAGGTAATGGATACATTCAAACGAATGGCCGCTGTTGTAGATGAACAAAACGCCCATGACCCCGAATACCGTCCGATGAGCCCGGACTTTGAACAATCAACCGCCTTTCAGGCTGCATGCGATTTAGTATTCAAGGGGTACAATCAGCCAAACGGCTACACCGAGCCTATCCTGCATAGACGCCGTAGAGAAGCTAAGAATCGTTTAAAAGCAGAGACCAAATAACTGCTTTTCCGCCGCCTCGGGGCTTCCACTGTATGGAAATCCTGAGGCTCTTTTTTTGTTCCCCACTTCAGCTACTTCTTTTACATATGTATACAGCAAAAAAGCCGGCGTCCTGCTGTAACGCGGGACACCGGCCGTATCTTTTCTGTTATTCTTCAGTTTTACTTAAGCAGTGATCGCACTGGATCATTGGTGTTTCCTGATGCTCTGTCATTTCGCCTCCGCAGTCGCTGCAAATCATTGTCGGTATTTCGCTTTGATACTCCATCGTCGTTTCTCTCATTGGAAAAACCTCCTTATGATTTTTTAATACTTACCGGCTGAACTGACTTGATTCTGTAGAGCCTTTCATCGCTGTTGTGGATGATTTTCCGCTTGAAATGGTAGTTGCTACCTGATCGAAGTATCCTGTACCAACCTCACGCTGGTGGCGCGTTGCCGTGTAGCCATGGTCTTCGTTGGCAAATTCCTTTTGCTGAAGCTCGGAATAAGCACCCATGCCGCGCTCCTTATAGCCGCCAGCCAGTTCAAACATGCTGTTGTTAAGAGCGTGAAAGCCGGCCAGAGTAACAAACTGGAACTTATATCCCATCTCACCCAGCCGCTCCTGGAAGGTTTCAATTTCCTCGTCACTCAGCTTTGCTTTCCAGTTAAAGGAAGGCGAGCAATTATAGGCAAGCATTTTCCCCGGGAATTTTTCGTGAATCGCGTCTGCAAATTTCTGTGCTTCCTCAAGGTTTGGTTCAGAGGTCTCGCACCAGACAAGGTCGGCGTACGGTGCATAAGCAAGACCTCTTGCAATCGCCTGGTCCAGCCCATTATTTGTACGGTAAAAGCCTTCCTCGGTCCGTTCGTTGCTTCGGATAAATGAGTGATCATAGGCATCAATGTCGCTTGTAAGCAAATCGGCCGCATTCGCATCGGTTCTGGCTACGATAATTGTCGGCACTCCCATTACGTCTGCTGCGAGTCTTGCAGAAATAAGATTCTGGATAGCGGTGCTCGTCGGTATCAATACCTTTCCGCCCAGGTGGCCGCATTTCTTTTCAGAGGCAAGCTGGTCTTCAAAATGAACACCGGCGGCTCCCGCTTCGATCATCGATTTGGTTAATTCAAACACGTTCAAACGGCCTCCAAATCCTGCTTCCCCGTCGGCTACGATTGGAGCAAAAAAGTTTGTTTCGTCATTTCCTTCAAGATGCTCAATCTGATCGGCCCGCTGGAGTGCCTGGTTAATACGCTGTACTACATGAGGAACACTGTTGGCAGGATATAAGCTTTGATCCGGATACATATGGCCGGAGAGGTTGGCGTCAGCGGCAACCTGCCATCCGCTTAAATAAATCGCTTTCAATCCTGCTTTCACCTGCTGTACGGCCTGATTGCCTGTAAGTGCCCCAAGCGCCCGTACGAACGGATCCTCCTGCATTAAATTCCAAAGACGATTCGCCCCCATATCAGCGAGTGTATATTCTACTTTAATCGACCCACGAAGCTTCAATACATCCTCTGCTGAATATGGGCGTGTAATTCCTTTCCAGCGTTCCTCGTTCTCCCAGGCTTCTTCCATCTGTTTTACATCTTCCTGACGAATCATATGTCTCTCTCCTTTTTCTTCAGATTAAACAAATTTGAGATGCAGCTGTGTTTTCTGTTATAGTACAATTTGTTTTGTTGAGACTATATTATAACAGTATATAAATTTCGTCAACTGTTTTATAATAATTTTTTGAAATTTTTATTTCCTTTTATATCAAAGGTTCGCAGGCACCGATTGAAATGAGTTCTTCTTTTTTAATAAATAGAGCACTTAAATACCTTCTGTATTAATACAGAAGAACACTTTTTCTCAAGAAGAATGCTTTTACCTTAAAACCTGCTGGTTTTGCAAAACTTACAGCCTTTTTCATTGACGAAACCAACTGGTTCTACTATGATATGTTCTTTGTGTCGGGCTACTGAAAATCGATTTTTCAGTCCTGACTTTTCTCTGTCCGCATAAATCTTTACTCCATATATAAAGAAAGTAGGAATATTTGTGTCTTCACAACCCCCGAATCATTGGAAAAACAATGACTGGCCGGTCACGCTTCTCAGCGGTGGACTGTTGATCTTATTTGTCGTTTTTTCTCTTATTAACGCAGGAGCTGTCGGCCAGTTTGTCACGACCACCTTTAACTGGGCTGTTGCCTTTTTCGGAGCTTTTTGGCAGATTCTTTTACTTGCCACTTTTTTCATCGGACTCTATATCGGCTTTTCGAAATACGGACGTGTACGCCTTGGCAATTTAGCTGAACCGGAATTCAGCTATTTTAAATGGCTTTCCATCATTATGTGTACCCTGCTGGCCGGCGGCGGGGTTTTCTGGGCTGCAGCCGAGCCTATTTATCATTTCATGGATCTGCCACCGGTATTTTCCGGGCTGGAAAGCAGTTCCTCCGAAGCAATACAGCCCGCACTCGCCCAAAGCTTTCTACACTGGGGCTTTCTCGCTTGGGCTATTCTCGGAACGCTTAGTACTATAGTGTTAATGCATGCACATTACGATAAAGGCATGCCTCTTCGTCCACGGACGCTTCTTTATCCGGTCTTCGGCGAAAAAATCGCTATTCACAGTCCGCTTGGCACGATCGTGGATGTGTGTTCGATCGTTTCGGTAGCTGCCGGCACTATCGGTCCTATTGGCTTTTTAGGTACCCAGGCTGGCTATGGCTTTGAGACCCTTATGGGGATCCCAAACAATTATCCGACACAGTTTATGATTATTGCCGGTCTTGTAGCCGTGGCTTCTATATCCGCCGTCACCGGTATTCATAAAGGAATTCAGCTTTTAAGCCGGTTCAATGTATGGTTTACGATGGTTCTGATTTTATTTATATTGCTTATTGGCCCGGGCAGCTTCATTTTAGACGCCTTTATCTCTTCGTTCGGGGTTTATACGCAGGAATTTGCACAAATGAGCAGCTTTCGCGGAAACAATGAGTGGCTCGGTTTATGGACGATCTTTTTCTGGGGATGGTTTTTAGGCTATGGGCCGATGATGGCCATTTTCATTACGAGAATTTCCCGCGGAAGAACGATCCGGCAGCTGATTCTAGCCGTGTCTATTATCGCTCCTCTTGTCACAAACTTCTGGTTTACCATTGTTGGCGGCACGGGCATCTTTTATGAATTAAACAACCCGGGCTCAGTTTCAGATGCCCTGTTTGAATCGGGCATGCCTGCTTCGATGATGGCAATCGTGCAGCAGCTGCCTCTCGGAACATTTATCGCTTTCTGTTTTCTATTAGTTACTATTCTTTTCGTTGTGACTACGACGGATTCTATGTCCTACACGATTTCAATTGTAGTCAGTGACAGCGAAGAGCCGCATTCTGCCATTCGTGTTTTCTGGGTGGTTATTATGGGAGCCGTGGCTGCCTGCCTGTTGTTTATCGGTGAAGGCAGCGTGGACGCCCTGCAGTCATTTATCGTAGTAACCGCCGTTCCCGTCTCCCTTATTCTGCTGCCAACGCTCTGGCTCGCGCCGAAAGCAGCCAAAGCAATGGCTCAAAAGCAGGGAATTACAGCATCCTCTTCCGTAAATAGTGAAATAAAAAAAGAAGCACAATAATATGCGCAGAGAAAGGGACACCTCCTTTTCTCTGCTTTTTTATGTTTTTTTCAACAATTTCTTTCGGAATCCGATAAAATAGAGAGAACATAAAGCTATATAAGCGTACGTTTTGATTAGGAGGACCTAAGATCATGAATCAATGCTCCAGCTGCACAGCACTGCCTGATTTGGAATCTTCCGGGTATCTGTTGTTCACCCATACAACCTTCAGTGTGCTCCGTGAGCTTCATTATCACATGCTCCAAAACGGTTACAATTCCTACACTCAGGATAATACGCTTCATTATTACTATTCTGCTGTTCAGACACTCGGCCCTTTTTTGGATTTCATTGAACGCACCCTTCCCGGAGACCCGGCCGAGTTAAAGGGCACCTGGACAGGTAAAGATCAGCAGGCCCATGCGAACATGATTAATTTCCACCAACTGAAAGAGCGGGTTTCCCGCCCCTCTTTTATGACTGTCATCAATAATGAGCAGTTCACTCATCACATGCAGCCGATTATTCAATTGAACACCGGTGAAGTAATGGGATACGAATTTCTCATGCGCCCGCAGGCAGATGCTGCCCAGTTCCGCCCGGATCAGCTGTTTTCATTTTCCCAGCAGAGCGGCCTGCAGTCGCTTTTAGACAACCGGGCACGCATTGCGTCTATTAAAACCAGTGCCAAATATCTAAAGCCCGGCATCAAACGGTTTATTAATTTTCTCCCCTCTTCGATCTATGATCCGGACCACTGTCTGCTCTCTACATTTGCAACAGCCAAAAGCTGCGGGATTTCTACAAAGGATCTTGTGTTTGAAGTGGTGGAGACAGAAAAGTTTGATGAGCTCGAACACCTGCTCCGTATTTTTCAAGCCTTTCAATCGTACGGTGTACGTGTTGCTTTAGATGATCTTGGAGCCGGCTACTCGACGATTGATGTTATGGAGGAGCTGCAGCCGCATTACGTAAAAATCGACCGTTCACTAGTCGACCATTGCGATCAGGACATTAAAAAGCAGCAGCGGCTGGAAAAAATCGTTTCACGCGCAGGCAGCTACGGTATTATTACGCTGGCTGAGGGAATTGAGCGTTCTGAAGAATTGAACTGTGTGCGCGAAATTGGATTTGACCTGGCCCAGGGGTACCTGATCGGAAAACCAAGAGCAGTACCTGAATCCCCTTCGATTTCGGGCTAATCAGAATAAACCTGTTTATTTCCCGGGCAATAAAAAGGACCGACGCTGAAAAGCCGGTCCTTTTTGCTGTATTTTTTGTCCCAACAATCCGCTTTAATGAATAAATAAACTCAGAGCAAACGTCCACAGGCAGACAAATAATAGAAGGTACAGGCTGTATTTGAGCGTCATTTTCATTAGTTGCCCTTCCTTACCTGTCTGTCCGACAGCGGCAGTCGCAATAGCGATGGACTGCGGCGAGATCAGCTTCGCCATTACTCCTCCTGCTGTGTTGGCAGCTACCAGCAGAGCCCCATCAACGCCAACTCCCGCAGCAGCTGTCGTTTGAATAGAAGCAAACAACGTATTATTATTTACGACCGATCCTGTCATAAATACTCCAATCCAGCCAAGTACAGGTGATAGGAAAGGAAAGATATTCCCTGTCATAGCTGCTGCTTCCCCCATAGCCATCGTTAGTCCGCCATAGGTGGCAAGCTTAGCTACTGCAAGAATGGCACAAATGGTGACAATCGGCAGCCACAGCTCTTTTAATGTCTGCATTAATTCTGCATGCGCCCTGGACCAGTTCATGTTTTTGGCAAATAACACTGTCACGAGCACCGCCAGCAGAATAGCTGTACCTGTAGCTCCGATAAAGTTCAGGTTAAATACAATTCCCTGGCCCGCCGAGCTGCTGTACGTTCCCGGCAGAATAAAACCAAGCACCGCAGGGGAAAGTATGCCGCTGTCTTCAAAAAGCGCTTTAAATCCTGGAAAGCTCCATATCATGATAAAAATCGTCAGCAGATAAAACGGCGACCAGGCAAACACTACCGTCTGCCACGACCCTTTCGTTTTCGGTTCAGCCCGCACATACTCTTTACCATCAAGGCGGAAAATATTAACCGGTTGCCAGAACCGCTGGAGGACGGCAAGAGCCCCCATCGCTGCCAGGGAAGGAATAATATTGGCAAGCTCAGGACCGGCAGTAATCGTAATCACTGCCTGGAGCACCGTATATGTTACAGCTGTTACCAGGATTGCCGGAAGAGTTTCTTTGATCCCCTTTAACCCATCCAGAAGAAATATCAGTAAAAACGGAATGCTGAAGTTCACGAACGGAAGCGTGAGTGCAGTCATCTGCGACACATCCATTGCAGTGATTCCTTCAAGCTGAAGTGTATCAATAATACCTACAGGCACTCCAATGGCCCCAAAAGCTCCGGCTGCGCCGTTGGCAATCAGACAAAGCATAGCTGCCTGAAGCGGCTGAAATCCGAGCTGAACGAGCAGCACGGCACAAATAGCTATCGGTACTCCAAACCCTGCAGCGCCTTCCAGAAAGGCATTAAAACAAAAACCTATTAATAATAATTGCACCCGCTGATCTGCGGAAATCGAAGCGATGCTGTTTTGGATCGTCTGAAATTTTCCTGATGCGACCGATACTTTATACAGCCAGACAGCCATGATAATAATATAGCCGATCGGAAACAGCCCCTGCACAATTCCTTCTGTCACTGCCCCGCCGCTTTGAGCAAGCGGCAGGCCAAAAACTCCCATTGCTATTACAAAAGTAACGCCGAGCGTAAGCAATGCGGCATAGATCCCTTTCATTTTGAACAGTGTCAGGCATACCAGAAACAATAAAATTGGCACTGCAGCTGACAGAGCAGAAAAAACAATATTTTGAAACGGATCGTACGTTTCCACAAACATGAAAATCCCTTCCTTCTCTCCATCTCTATATGTGAATCATTTCACATATAGAGCATAACCCGAAGAAGTCACCGACACAATAAATTTGTGAATATATTCACATAAAGTTCTAAATTTAAAATTATTCTTTATTTCCTCCAGTATTCGGTTTTTCCTGCTTGCAATTAAAACACTTTAATTTTCAAAAAAGTGCAAAAAAATTAATCACTGGATGCAAAATTTTTTTCCTTTCCTCTTTCTTTCACCAGCTGCTTCCTGCTGTAGGCGCCTTCTGAAGTTGGCACGGTTCTTGCAACTTTTACAGTAACCTTACTTTAGGAGTGGGTATGCATGGCAGAGACAATGTCTTCGAGTCAGATTATCGATCAAAACGATAAACACGGTGCCCGGAATTACACCCCGCTTCCCATTGTTATTACTGAAGCGGAGGGCATATGGGTGAAGGATCCGGAAGGCCGCTCCTATATTGACATGCTGAGTGCATACTCCGCGGTCAATCAGGGCCACCGCCACCCCAAAATTATACAGGCCCTGAAAGATCAGGCCGATCGGGTAACGCTTACCTCCCGGGCATTTCATAATGATCAGCTTGCTCCTTTTTATGACAAGGTGTCAGCCTTAACCAACAAGAACATGGTACTCCCCATGAATACCGGGGCAGAAGCAGTAGAAACAGCTGTCAAAGCGATTCGCCGCTGGGGCTACGAAAAGAAAGGTATTCCGGAAGGGCGCGCGGAAATTATTGCATGCGCGGGAAACTTTCATGGTCGTACGATGAGCGCTGTCTCTCTTTCTTCCGAAGAGGAATACAAACGGGGCTTCGGTCCGATGCTCCCGGGTATTAAAATCGTACCGTACGGGGATCTCAAGGCGCTCGAAAAAGCCATTACTCCTCATACAGCTGGATTTTTAGTTGAGCCCATTCAGGGGGAAGCCGGAATTATACTACCCCCTGAAGGATTTCTGCAGCAGGCGTCCGAGCTGTGCCAGGCCCATCAGGTGCTGTTTGCCGCTGATGAAATTCAATCCGGCCTGGGGCGCTCTGGTAAAATGTTCGCATGCGACTGGGACGGTGTTACTCCTGATATATATATTCTTGGAAAAGCACTGGGAGGCGGCGTTTTTCCTATATCATGCGTAGCTGCTGATGAGGATATCCTTGGCGTTTTCACCCCGGGCTCCCACGGCTCTACATTCGGCGGCAATCCCCTCGCCTGTGCAGTGGCGGCAGCTTCTCTTGACGTGATCGAAGAGCAGCAGCTTGCCTCCCGTTCACTCGAACTCGGAGAGCATTTTAAACGCAGGCTTGCCTCTATCACAAATCCTCACATTAAAGAGGTACGGGGCAGAGGGCTGTTTATCGGCATCGAACTCGATATTCCGGCGCGTGCCTGCTGTGAGCATCTAAAAGAAAAAGGAATTCTCTGCAAAGAAACACATGATACTGTTATCCGCTTCGCCCCGCCGCTAGTTATTTCACAGCAGGATCTGGACTGGGCGGCTGAACGAATTGAAGAAGTGCTTACTGAACTTTAATAATAGGAGGCTTTCAAATGTATACAGCGTATCGTCATGAACCTTTTACCGATTTTACGGATGAAAAGAACCGAAAGGAATTTGCAGAGGCAATCAAAGAAGTCGAAAAAAACCTCGGTCAGGATTACCCGCTGATTATTGGCGGGGAGCGGATTATCACTGGGGAAAAGCTTGTTTCCATCAACCCTGCCAATAAAAAGGAAGTCGTCGGAAGTGTTTCCAAAGCCAACCCCGCATTAATTAATCAGGCATTCGATGCCGCAAGCGAAGCGTTTAAGTCCTGGAGAACGACAAGTGCTGATGCCCGTGCGGAAGTCATGTTCCGCGCAGCTGCAAAAATGCGCCGCCGGAAGCATGAATTGTCGGCCACGCTCGTGAAAGAAGGCGGCAAGCCCTGGAAGGAAGCAGATGCCGATGTGGCCGAAGCTATTGATTTCGTCGAATATTATGCCCGCCAAATGCTCGAGCTGAAAAACGGCAAGGCGATTAACAGCCGAGAGGGAGAGTACAATCAGTATGTGTACCAGCCGCTCGGTGTGGCTGTTACGATTCCGCCGTGGAATTTCGCCTGCGCGATCATGGTGGGAACGACCGTTGCTCCGTTGGTTACAGGCAACACCGTTTTGTTAAAGCCGGCCGAGCCGACCCCTGTCATTGCTGCGAAGTTTGTGGACATTCTGATTGAATCCGGCGTGCCGGACGGCGTCATTAACTTCGTACCCGGTGAACCGGAAGAAATTGGCGACCACCTCGTGGACCATCCGAAAACAGCACTCATCAGCTTCACCGGCTCCCGTGCCACCGGCACACGCATTTATAAAAAAGCCGCCGAGATTCAGGAAGGCCAGCAGCATTTAAAGCGGGTCATCGTTGAAATGGGCGGCAAAGATACAATCGTCGTCGACAGCGAAGCAGATCTCGACACCGCCGCTGAGGCCATAATTGCTTCCGCTTACGGATTTTCCGGCCAGAAATGCTCGGCAGGCTCCAGGGTCGTCGCTCACCAGGACGTGTACGACGAAGTTCTGAGCAAAGTGGAAAAGCAGGCCAAAGCTTTATCCGTCGGGGATCCAACTTCCTATGACAACTACATGGGCCCTGTCGTCAATCAGAAAGCATTTGATAAAATCACCGGCTATATTGATATCGGCAAGCAGGAAGGACGGCTTGTGGCCGGAGGAAAGAGTGACGACTCCAAAGGATACTTCATTGACCCAACCGTCTTCGCTGATCTTGACCCGAAAGCCCGTATTATGCAGGAGGAAATTTTTGGCCCGGTCGTCGCTTTTACGAAAGCGTCCTCCTACGAAGAAGCCATTGATATTGCGAACAATACTGAATACGGCTTAACCGGGGCAGTCATCTCCAATAACATCGACCGTCTGGAATACGCCAAGCTGCATTTCCACGTCGGCAATCTTTATTTCAACCGTAACTGCACCGGTGCCATCGTCGGCTACCACCCATTTGGCGGCTTCAAAATGTCCGGCACGGATGCCAAAGCCGGCGGCCCGGATTACCTGATTCAGCACCTGCATCCAAAAACCATCAGCCAGATGCTTTAAAATGGCTAGTTGTGCTGTCTTATATCTTTTACAAAAGAGTTTTCTCCAACGCGGGAAAACTCTTTTTTATCGTTAATCTCATCCCTCACCTGAGCGTTCACTTTGACAGAAGCATCTGTTTGCTTTAGTTTTTATAATGTTGATTAAACCGATAAGAATTTATTAATAAAGGAGGTTCAACTGGTGAAACACTTGATGAAGCGTTACTTTGATGTGTCGCTGATTGCCAAAATCACAACTGCTCTTATTGCCGGTATCGCTGTAGGTTTTATTTTCGGTGAAGACGCCGCCGTGCTCGCCCCTATCGGCGACCTTATGCTTCGGCTGCTTCAATTTATTATAGTTCCGTTGATTTTATTTACACTGATTGTCGGGGTTAATCAGACTACTGTCGGTGGTCTCGGCCGGATGGGAGGCAAAGTATTCATTTATTACCTTCTTACCTCTGCTGTAGCTATCGTAGTAGGCACCTCTGTCGCCAGTCTTTTCAACCCCGGCACCGGCACTACACTGGATGGGAGCGAAAGCTTTGATACACCGGAAAACCCCGGAGTTACAGAGGTTATATTAAATATCGTTCCTGATAATATCGCCGTAGCCTTTACGGAGATGAATCTTCTGGGCATTATTTTTACCGCCTTTGCTTTTGGCATTGCTTTAACTTATCTGCGTTCATCCTCAAGCTATAAAGAAATGGGCGAGCGTCTGTACCGCGGGGCAGAAGCCTTAAACGAACTTACGCTCACCGTTATGAAAGGCATTTTACAGTTCATTCCCTTCGGCATTTTTGCTATTATAGCTGAAATTGTAGGCAGTCAGGGAGCAAATACGCTTCTCTCCCTCGGTAATTTTATACTCGTGCTGTACATTGCCCTTGCAGTACAGCTTGGCCTTTATATTGTCTTTCTTTTAGCCGCCAAAACTAATCTGGGCGCCTTTTTCCGGGAAGCACGCACCCCGATGCTCACGGCCTTCGTCACTCAAAGCAGCTCAGGCACCCTTCCTCTCACGTTAAACGCTGCCCGTGACCTTGGATTAAAGCAGAGCCTTTACGGCTTTAGCCTGCCTCTCGGAGCGACGATTAACATGGACGGGGCCGCCATCCGGGTCGCTGTTTCCGCCGTTTTTGCAGCAAACGTCGTAGGCGAGCCGCTCAGCTTTGTGGCCATTCTCCAAATTGTAATTGTCGGCACACTGGCTACGGTTGGTACCGCAGGGGTTCCCGGAGCTGGCATTATTATGATTGCCACCGTTTTTGCCCAGGTCGGTCTCCCGATGGAAGCAGTAGCACTTTTAACCGCAGTTGATGTACTTGTCGGTATGGGAGCAACAGCTTTAAACGTTACCGGAGACCTCGTCGGAACGAAGCTGATCAACAAAACAGAAAAAACGGGCGATGCTGCTGGAAAATCATAATTCGAAGCGCTGGAGGCATTCTTTGCTATCCGGCGTTTTTCATAGTTCATATTTCCATGTTTTTCTAAAATATACAAATAAGGTACTAAAGTATATAATAGTACTTACGACTTAATTAAACAGCTATTGAGTAATGAACGTGATAGGAAGGGAGGGGAATCATATTCTTCATCAGGATACCCATTATTATTTGCGCCTCCAAAGGACCATGAGTCATTTGATGCGTTTAATTGGCAGCATGTTTCCCGCCCATACGGTATTTTTTGCTACTCACGATCATAATACCAATGTCATTCACCGGGTGTGGGACCAGGCATATTTGGACGTGCCTGAAGGTTACACTGAATCTTTTCATCATTCGCTCTGCCGGTTAGCTTTAGCCGAACTGACTCAATCAATACGCATACCTTCTCTCGCTGATCATCCCACTGCCAAAAATCATCCTTTCACCCGAACATATGGAAACGGCAGCTTTTTAGGCACTATCATCACCCTGGATAACAACACTTCTATCGGGTCGTTATGTTTAATCAGTGACCAGCCCTACGAATTCAGTGACAGAGATGAAAAGTGGATGCAGGGCATGGCCTTTATGGTTGGTCAGACAGTGCAGATGGAGCAGGAAAAAGTACGTGACCCTTTGACCGGCCTCTATGATCAACGTTCTTTCCCTCTGTTGTTCGAGCATTTAATGCAGGACTACCCTATCTGCAGTCTTTTCTACATTGATGTGCAAAACCTGCAGATGATTAACCAGCAGTACGGATGGGCGCAGGGTGACAGCCTGCTTCAAAAAATTGCTCATTTTCTTTCCGAGGAGCTTCCGCAGGAAGCGATTATTGGACGCATGAGCCAGGACGAATTTGCGGTTCTTCTTCCTCATCCGGAGGATGAAAATGAAGAATACAGTTCTACGAAAGCTATACAACAATTGCTGTATCACTTATGCAATTCCCCCTTTTCCTTGAATGGTAATAATGTGTACGTTCATTTTCGTATCGGGCTTGCTTATTTCCCAAAAGAAACTGCCACATATGAAGAACTCCTTGAGACTGCTAAACGAAGGCTGATGCAGGCTAAGCACAAAAAGGACTATCGCTATATAATCAATAACGATAATCATACTGACCTTGTCCAGCAAGAGTTTATGCTCAGTAACGAACTCCAAAAAGAGGAATTATACGAGCAGCTTTCCCTTCATTACCAGCCTCAGGTGGACCTGAAGAATGGAGAAATTGGCGGAGTAGAGGCTCTGCTTCGTTGGGACCACCCGGTTTACGGAAGAATTCCTCCAAACGTATGGCTGCCCATTGCCGAAAACTCGAGCGCTCTTCCTGGCATCGGTAAATGGGTGCTCGAAAAAAGCTGCGCCGAACTGGCGTATTATTTTTCACGAAATAAACCGGTAGATCTTTCCGTAAATGTATCACCGATCCAATTATATGAATCTTCCTTTTCAGAAAATGTATATGACATTTTAACGAAGAAAGGATTTCCGCCTTCCCGCCTCATTCTGGAAATTACAGAACGGCTGTTCATTGACGAAAAGCCGGAGGTTCTAAAAAACCTGAAGGAGCTCCGGGCAATGGGAGTCCGCATTGCCATCGATGATTTCGGTGTCGGCTATGCTTCTTTTCATCTTCTCCATCGTTTCCCTATTGACGTTTTAAAAATCGACAAAAAATTAAGCACTAATTTGACCTCCACTGCGAACAAAAAAATAGTCAGTGCGATTATTGAGCTTGCTTATTCCCTGGATATGCGTTCTGTAGTGGAAGGAATAGAAACCTACGATCAGCATTCCTTTTACCAGGCCCGCCACGTGAAATGGGGGCAGGGATATTATTATTACAAGCCGCTTCCTTTTCAGGAGCTTTTGAATGATGCTTAATCTATGTAAAAAAGACTCTCCGCAGTTGCCAGGAGAGTCTTTTAGTATTCATTTTTATTAATCCACCGGGCGTCTTCCCGGCTCCATATCAGAATTGGAGGCCGTCATGACTGGTGTTACCGTCAGGTCGGAATACACCCGGTTTTGACAGGAGAGCCTGATATTTTCATCAGTAATGTCTTTGTTTTCGAGAATCGCGGCTTCCGGAGCTTCCTTCGGCCCGAGTTCTCCTTCATTTACTTCACACCTGCAGGTGGTGCACCTGGCGTTCCCGCCGCAGCGGTGTAGAATATCAACACCATTGTCTTCAAGCGCGAGCACTAATTTTTTTCCTTCTTCCACTTCAAATGTACCGTAGCCTTTTACATTAACCGTTGGCATAATAAACCTCCTCTTTGAAATAAAATGCACGTAAAGCGTAACACAATGAAAAACAGCAAGCCTAATCATCCTTTAATCAGATGCCCCTTTATGCCTCCCGCATTTTATCACGTTTCTTCATCCTGCTTGAGCGGTACAAACGCTACATATTCGACTACAGAGGAGTTCACTTCTCCCTGACTGTTTTTTTCTATAAGCAGCAGTTCCTGCCCCATTCGGCCACCTACCGGCACGATCATTTTCCCGGGAGCTGCCAGCTGCCCGACCAGGGACTCCGGCACAGTTTTAGCTGCTGCTGTTACCATAATACGATCGTACGGCGCATGCTCCGGCCAGCCTTTACTGCCATCACCCAGACGATACTTAATATTCGTAAACCCTGCTTCCTGCAGGCGCTCCCGGGCCCTTTCCTGCAGCGGTAAAATCCGTTCGACTGTATAGATCTGTTCAGCAAAAGCTGCTAATAGAGCCGTCTGGTAGCCGGAGCCCGTACCAATCTCGAGCACCCTGGAAACGGCATCAACGTCCAGCTCCAGCGTCATTTTCAATACAAGCGATGGCTGGGAGATGGTCTGTCCGTGCCCAATCGATAAAGCCTGATCCCAATTAGCAAGATTTTTGTCTGTATCCATATAAAAACTGCGGTCCATTGCCCGAAAGTAGCTTCGTATTTCTTTATCCCTTTCTTTTTTTGACATGGCGGCCTCCTTTCTTCTTATGTTCCCGAATACATACTCTTTGAGAGCTTTCTTACTTATATTCTTTTCCCGCACGCTTCATTTTCCATTCCTTCTCTTGAAAAAATTGAATGATCCAAGCATACTTTTAGACAAATAGGGTTATTCGTACTACGATTACTCTATACTCGCAATGAAGCGAAATGAAGGAGGTACTCATCAATGGCTATTGTACACGTATCAGACCAGGACTTTTCCGAACAGATTTCCGAAGGTGTCGTTCTAACTGACTTTTGGGCACCTTGGTGCGGACCCTGCAAGATGATTGCTCCGGTTCTCGAAGAAATTAACGAAGAAATCGGCGACAATGTCAAAATTGCTAAATTAAACGTTGACGAAAATCAGGAAACTGCCGGTAAATACGGCGTTATGAGCATTCCAACACTCATGATTTTCAAGGACGGCGAAATGGTAGAACAAATCGTCGGCTTCCAGCCGAAGGACCAGCTTCAGGGTCTGCTTGAAAAACACATGTAATTTTTCTTTATTAAAAATCCCGCGCTCGATATGAGCACGGGATTTTTTCTCTTACTTATAGTGCTTCCACTCTTTTTCCTTCACAGCCTCTTCCTTCTTCTGGTTTTTTCTCCCCCACCAGGACACGAGCAGCGGCCCGGAGATATTATGCCAGACGGAAAAAATAGCGCTTGGAAGTGCAGCAAGCGGTGTGAAGTGGACCGTGGCCAACTGGGTGCCAAGCCCGGAATTCTGCATTCCTACCTCAATAGATACCGCCCGCCGTTTTGTTTCGTCTAATCCCACCAGCTTCGCCGTTACATAGCCAAGGGCCAAACCAAAGCTGTTATGAAGCACAACCGCTGCAAAAACCAATAGTCCGGTTGCAGCAATGTTCTCCTGATTTGCTCCTACGACCCCGGCTACAATAGCAATAATTGCTGCCATAGATACAATTGGAAGCGCCTGAACGCTTTTTTCCACTGTTTTTGGAAACAGTTGTTTAATAATTAAGCCGAGCGCGATAGGTATAATAATGACCTGGAAAATGGACAAGAACATTGCCAGCGGGTCCACCGGCAGCCACTCATTTGCAAACACCAATAGAGCAAACGGTGTCAGAAGAGGAGCGAGCAGCGTCGACACTGTCGTCATAGCAACCGATACCGGAAGGTCCCCTTTGGCCAGATAAACCATAACATTCGAGGCTGTCCCTCCCGGACACGCGCCTACAAGTACGAGACCTGCCGCTATTTCCGGCGGAAGTTGCAGAACCAGGGCAATGATAAAGGCCGCAAGCGGCATAATAACGAACTGTGCAATCACCCCGGTCAGCACCGGCAGCGGCTTTTTCGCCACAATACGGAAATCGGAAAGGTTTAGCGTGAGTCCCATACCAAACATGATGATCCCGAGTAAAATAGTTATGTAGCCGGTAATTCCTACAAATGCATCCGGTAGCAGATAAGCAATGAACGCAACAATTAACACAAAAACAGCAAAATATTTATTTACAAATATATTCAGGCTGTTCATTCTCCCACCCCTTTATTTTCTCTAAATTATGAAATATTTAGCATTTTAACGCTATTATACTAATATTTCAATACTTTAGTGTAAAAAAGGAAGAGGAATACTTTGTTTTTCCTTTACACTATTTATTATTGAAACCAGGCCTGGCCCTGGAGTCGTTTGTTTAAAGAAGAGTGGCTGAGGGAATCTTTCGGCAACGTGTTTACTGATAAAAGAAAAACAATTAGGAGGGGATGAAACGTGTGGTGGTGGAAATTTAATCATGACGGTCCAGCCTTTGAACCTTTTGGTACCGGGCAGCTTATGGTATGGCTTTTTCTCGCCCTCGCCTGTATTGGTCTTATACTTTTTCAAAGCTACCTTCGGCGCGAGCCCTTAGCAAGAAAGACGATAAAGTGGTTTATCATTTCCACCTTCCTCCTTGGACAGTTGGCCTTGCAGCTTTTTTATATTACAAACGGTATGTGGAACCCGCGGTTTTCACTTCCACTTAAAGTCAGCGATCTGGCCTGGATAGCAGTCGTTATTATGCTTATAACCGGCAGCCGCTTCTGGACGGCATTCGCGTTTTATGCCGGCACCTCAAGCGCCCTGCTTACTATAGTGTTTCCAGACATGGAACGGTACGGCTTTCCCCATTTCCGGTTTCTTCACTTTTTTATTACACATGCGCTGATTGTGGCAGGCGTTGTTTATCAGGTCGTTGTAAAGCGTACGTTTATCTCCTTTCGTTCCTTGTTTGTCGTTTGGGGAGCCTTGAACGCTGCTGCCGTGGTGGCATTTTTGGTAAACCTCTATTTCGACGCCAATTACATGTATTTAATGGAAAAACCAGCGTCTCCTTCCCCTTACGATTTCTTCGGCCCATGGCCCTATTATTTGCTCACGCTTCAAGCGATAGCGTTAACTGCGTTTCTATGCCTGTACGCAGGGTATCGCTTCGTCCTGAAAAAGTTTCTGCTTTTTTAATTTTTCTGTGTTTAAAACGAAGACATTCCACTCCATTCCTGCAGCCGGTAACGCCAATAAAGCAAACGGGAATCATTTTTATATTTTGTGTAATCCAGCGTGTGCGTGCCATCAGAATTATTCCACAGCCGATGATAATAATCCCGTACGCCTTTCACGGCTTCCGACTCATTACTGCCGGTAACTACAACATCAGTTTCCAAATTGTAATTATTCAAATTTCTTCTTGTCATGTTCGCTGATCCACCAATAACTACTGTCTCCTCAGCCTTTTCCATCATCATCATTTTGGCATGATACTGTACCCCATCGGCATGATACCAGCGTATGTTAATATGGCCATTTGATTTCTCCACGAGCTCGTTAGCTGCCGGCTGATTGGGTATGCCTATTTTTTCGTTTCCAAAAGCTTCTTCGTTTATATCCATAATAATATCAATATCAGCGCCACGGCCAGCGGCCTCGATGAGCGCTTCAATAACATCGCGGTCCGCTAAATAAAACATTCCCATACGTAATTTCCCGTCCATGGGTAATTCGCGTATTTCTCTCAGCACCCGCTCTTTAATTTTGCGCTCTGTTAACAGCTGAACCTCGTACTTCCCGTTTTCTTCCGGCACTTCCACTTTAGAGATAAACGAATCGAATTTTTCCCCTGAGCGGCCCGCCATTTCCACTACTTCTTTTTCTGTTTTCAATAAATCCTTCAGCACAGCTCCTCTGACTTCAAAGCCTGTATTTGCATGATATCCGCTGGCATCGTGAGGATTAGCTGAAGTAACCATTCCTGCCTTTTCTGTAACAAGCGTTTTCCGGTGATTGGCTTTAAAATTTAAAATCTCCAGATAAGAATGGAGCGTTACATCGGGAGCGTTACTCGTGAAAAAGTTAGGTAGCCATCCCCTCCCCTGGTTTTCAAACCACTGAACAAAGGTCCGGTAAAACCATGAGTAAAACGGATTCGAATCCCTTAATGCATCCAGTTCCGTAAAAATGACTTCAATGCCGCTCTTTTCGAGCCGCTGAAAATGTTCAGGCGTATAAGCCCCGTAAAAAGTGTTAACCGGGTCAGTTATAACCACTATTTCTATGTCCGGCTCCGCTTCTTTTTTGTCGATTAATGCCTCCGACAAACGCCTCGTTAAAGGGGGGAAATCCACTCCCGCTTCATGATCGCTGTTAAAGTAGAACATGTCCATCACGATAAACTGGTCCGCTTCTTCAATGTTCCGGATCACTGTATCAAATATTTCTTGTTCTGCCACCTGTGACTCTGTGGAGGAAACGTAGGTATGATCTTCCAGAAAAAGAACATGGTCTGTACGATGCTTTCGCCCTTCATAGGAGACATTCGCAGGCAGGGGCTTATTGCTTCCATAAACAGCGGCCGCGACTACAGCTGAAATAGTGCTGAGTAAAGCCACCAGCATCCACTTCTGTCTAAGAGCGTCTCTCTGAAATATTTTCGGAATTTCTCTTTTCATAACAGTGCTCCTTTTATTGGTTTTGCTTCTCCAATCTTTCTTTAACTAAAATTTTCTGCCAACGGACATTACTGTCTGCCTTTCTCTCTGAACCTTCAATTAGTTTCTTATTCCCGACAGATTAAATATCAAAATGTAGTTTCTGTATATTCTATTTATTTAAATCGTCAAATTAAGTTAGACACCATATCATTCTCCATATACCTCATGAATACTTCCAACGGGGTGCAATAGT